>JAHFBW010000312.1 GCA_023249845.1 Candidatus Eiseniibacteriota bacterium | reverse complement strand
CGCGGCCGGGCGGGAAACTGGTCATGCGATGGACGGGTGCGAAGGGTTCGGGGCTCCCGTTCGAGGCACGCTGGACGGAGTGGGCACCTCCGAGCCGCGTCGCGTTCCGGGGTGGACATGCGGGATATCCCAATGGCGACGCCGGCAAAGTCACATTCACGCTCGCCGCGGAGGACGTGGGCACGCGTCTGGACGTGACGCACGAGTTCCCGGCCAGTGACGCGTACGCCCGCCTTCGCGGCGAGTGGACCTCGGCGTGGCCGCGAGCCCTCGCGCGCCTCGCCACGTATCTCGAGCCGGCGCGAGCGGCTCGCCCCTGAACCCTCCGCCTCGCTTCGAGCGCTACGTCGCGCTGGGCGACAGCTCCACCGAGGGGCTCATGGACCGGGACGGCCGGGGCGGCTACGTGGGCTGGTCGCGTCGGTTGGCGCAGTGCATCGCCAACGCGCAGGGCGGCCTTCTCTACGCCAACCTCGGCGTGCGCGGGCTTACGACGCGGGAGATCCGCGAGCGCCAGCTCGCCCCGGCGCTGGCCATGCGACCGGATCTGGCGAGTGTCTTCTCCGGGACTAACGACGTCCTGCGATTCCAGTTCGACGCGGGCGTGTTCGCTGCTGACGTGCGCGCGCTGCAGCGGGAGCTGCGCGAGAGCGGCGCGACGGTGATCACGTTCACGCTGCCGGACCTCTCGCCGCTATTGCCCTGGGCGCGTCCGCTGGCCTCACGCATCCTCGTCATGAACGACATCGTGAGAGCCGCGTGCGCCGAGACCGGTGCCAGGCTCGTGGACTTCGCCGCGTACCCGGTGTCCACCGATCCGCGCCTGTGGGACCCGGACCGCATTCACGCGAATCCCGCCGGCCACGCGCGCATCGCCGACGCGCTGGCGCACGCGCTCGGGCTACTGGACGCCGGTGACGCATGGAAGGCGCCGCTCTCCGCGCTGCCTCGCGAGAGCGCGGTTCGCAGCGTGGCCCGCGAGCTGGGCTGGGCCGGGCGCTACCTCGTGCCCTGGGCGGTCGCGCAGATGCTGCCCACGCGGCCCTCGCTGCACGATGCGAGCACGCGCGAGCTTCGCCCGCTCACGCCACGGCTTTCGCCCGTGACTTCAGCGGAGGCGTAGTAGCCGGGCCGTGGTGACGCGACCGCCCGCGTCGAGTCGCACCACGTAGAGTCCGGGCGCGCACTCGAGACCATTCGTGTCCCGCCCGTCCCAGCGCACGCGATGCTCGCCCGCCGTACGAGAGCCGCTCCACACGGTCGCGACACGGCGACCGGCCAGGTCCAGCACGTCGAGTGTGGCGTTCGCCTCGCTTCCGAGCACGAAGCGAAGCGTGGCTTCGCCCGCGGAGGGGTTCGGTTCGGCGAAGACCCGTGGCACCCTGCTCGTGTGCGTGACCGGAGTCACGCCGACGTTCGTCGCGCCGACCGCGAACAACGTGGCGTTGTTGATCGCGTAGACCTGGCCATCGGGTCCCGCGACGGTGGGCGTGTAGGCCTCGCCCAGACCCGGCGTGAGCGTGATCGTCTCGCTGAACGTGTTGGTGTGGAGGTCCCAGCGGTAGAGCTTGCCGTCCTCCGCACCGGCCAACACGGAGTGCTTGAACGGGTCCACGACCGCCGTGTTGATGCACCACTCCTTCACGGCGTTCGGGAACGAGGGCCCGGCTTCGGGGTCGGGCGTGGCGCCGAGGATCGTGCGTACCTCCTTCATCACGGTCGCGCCGGAGAAGGAATCCAGCTGCGAGGTCTGTGGGTCGAGGATCGCGATCTTGTTCGTGCCGTCGCCCCAGCCGGCGTAGAAGTTGTACTTGCACATGATCAGGTAGGTGGACGGTCCGGCGTACGAAGGCACCGCGGACACCGGCACCAGCGACGGCGTGTGGTCCCATCCGAACGCGCCGGGCACCCCCGCGGGGACGAGATCCGCGTCGAACTGCAACATCCAGCCGCGCACGGCGTTCGTCCCGAACGGATTCTCGAGCACGCCGAAGTACACCTTGTCGTCCGGCGCCACCATCGGCGTGGCCGTGCTGTTGTCGGAGACGAAGGACTCCGACGCCGTCAGAGGATCCACGAGCGCCCGCACGTGGCGCGTGCCCAGATCGGACGTGGCCAGCGCCACGAGGTAGCCTGGCGCGCTGCTGGCGCCTCGGCCAGCGATGTAGAGCGTCTGCTCGTCCCGACTGAGCGCCGGCGCGCAGTTCAAGCCCACCCGGTCGCAGAGGCCGCCGCTGGCGTCGAACATCGAAACGAAGCGGCCGCTGCCCGACGCATCCACCGCGGCGATGCCGCTCGTGATCCCGAGCGGGTTGGCAGCCACCGCGCGCACGCCGAAATAGACCGTGCCGTCCGAAGCGCTCGTGAGTGGCGTGCACACGCGCAGGCTGGCGTCCATGGCGGACTTGTTCGCCGCATAGTCTGCGTCTCCAAAGAACGCGACGCGTGTCGAGGCGTGCGCACCGGGTTCGTCGAGCGCGTCCGTCCACAGCAGCGTGCCGCCCGCGGCGGGAACGTAGAGCCGCCCGCGCGGCGTCATCGCGAGCCCGACGCTAGGCACCCAGCTGTGCGGCGGCAGGAGATAGTCCGTGTCGAGCGTCCACTTCGTGCTTCCGTCGAGCGCTGCCCGCGCCTCGACGCGGAACGTGTCCGCGACCCCGACCTTGACCGGGAAGATCACCGTGTTCCCCTCGGTGATGAGCGGCGAGCCGTAGTGGATGAACAGGACCGTGCCGCTGTACTGCGGCTGGAGGTCCACCGGCGCCTGCCAGTGGATGCTCTGGAGGGGCTGCGTCGGGACCGTGGTGACGGCCGTGTGCTGCGCATTTCCGGCGTGCATGGTCCAGGCGGCCTGCGCCGGCGAGCTCGGGACCAGCGTCAGCGAGCCCGCGACGAGCGGCAGCGAGCCTCCGACGAGCGACAGAGCGTCGGCGAGTCCGGCATGGAGCAGGTTCCGGAGCATGCGGCGTCGCGGTCGAAGACTGCGAGTGGCATCGGTCGCCATAAGGTCTCCCGTCGCGTTGACTTGGCGGGCGCGCCCTCTACAGGGCTTCGTTTCCCGGACTGAAAGCGTATCACGAGGCGCCCATTCGGCGACGCGCGCGTTCTCACCCGCCGCACTGCAAGCGCATGCCCGGTGCGATATCCTCGCCACCTTTGTCGCCCCGCTTCTTGCCCCGCGGCACTCGCGGCGCACTTCAACCCGGGAATGAACGCATGTCCGCGACGCCCACCGAGCTCCGCACCGTGCGCTTCGGCCACAGCCCCGACGCCGACGACGCCTACATGTTCTATGGGTTCCACACGGGCGAAGCCGTGATCGAGGGCTGCCGCGTCGAGCACGTACTTCAAGATATCCAGTCCCTGAACGTGCGCGCCATCGAGCACGCCGACCTGGAGATCACTGCGTGCAGCGCGCACGCGTACGCGCATCTCGCCGACCGCTACGCGGTGCTGGCGTGCGGCGCGAGTTTCGGCTGGGGCTACGGTCCCGTACTGGTGGCGCGCGAGGCGCGCGAGAGCGCAAGCCTCGCTGGCCGGCGCGTGGCAATCCCGGGGCGGCTCACCACCGCTGCGCTCCTGCTGCGCATCGAGTGCCCGGACGTGGTGCCGGTGGAGATGATGTTCGACGACATCCCGCGCGCGGTCGTGGCCGGCGAGGTGGACGCCGGCGTCATCATCCACGAGAGCCAGCTCACCTACCGCGCCCTGGGCCTCACCAAGGTGCTCGACTTCGGCGAGCTGTGGCGTGACCGGGACGGGCTCCCGGTGCCGCTCGGCCTCGACGTGGTCCGCCGCGACCTCGGCACTTCGCTCATGCGCGCGTGCAGCGCCGGCTTTCGGGCCAGTATCCACGCGGCGTTCGCGCACGAGGACGAGGCGCTCCGCTACGCGCTCCAGTTCGGGCGTGGTCTCGACACCGCGCACGGAAGCCGGTTCGTCCACATGTACGTCAACGACCTGACGCTCGACATGGGAGAGCGCGGGCGGGCGGGCCTGCGGCTGCTCTACGACCGTGCGCTCGCATGCCGCGCGATCGA
>JAHFBW010000311.1 GCA_023249845.1 Candidatus Eiseniibacteriota bacterium | reverse complement strand
GCGGTCCCACCCGCGCTGGGGGGGCATCGGCTGCGGGTGCCTTTCGCCTGTGGGAAGCTTGCCGGGTGACTCTAGACGTGCGACTCCGGCGGGTGCTGGCCGTGGCCGTCCTGCTGGCCGGCTTCGGCGTAGCGCTGCCGCGCTTCCTCACGCACGGTCCCTACCCGCGGCTCGGCGCGCGCATCGGCGGGGGCGGCGTGGTGCAGGGCGTGCTCGGACCGCCCGCGCGCGGCGCGCTCCTGCCCGGCGACCGACTGCTGCGCCTGAACGGCCTGGTGCTCGCAGACTCCGCGGTGCGCGCGCGTCTCGCGGCAGAGGGCTGGCCGCGCGGCCCGCTCGAACTGGAGTTTGAGCGCGCCGGCGCGGTGCGCACGGTGACGCTGCCACCGACGCGATTGTCACCGTGGGAGCGGTTCCGGTTGAAGGCGTACCCGATCGCTGTGGCCGTGGCCGCGCCGCTGGTGGCGTTCCTGCTGGTGTGGCGGCGGCCCGATCTCGGCACCGCGTGGGTGTTCCTGTGGTACGCGACGCTCGATGGTCTGGGCGTGCTGCGCACCGTGCTCCCCTATGCGCAGGTGGAGCCCGGCCGGTTCTTCCGCGGCTATCTCACGTGCTACGACGGCCTGCTGCTGCTCTATCCCGCGAGTTTCGTCCACTTCATGTCGGTGTTCCCGCGGCCGCGCTGGCGGGCGGGTTCGCGCGCGCGCAATCCCTGGTTCTGGCTCACGCTCGTGAGCTACGCGCTGCCGCTGGCGCTGCTCGCCACGTTCCGCGACGCGCGCGCCATGCCGCCGGACGTGCTCGGCGTGTGGTATCCAGGGGCTGCCGCGGTGATCGGCACGGCGTCATTGCTGCTCCGCTACAGCCGCGCCGAGCCGGGCTGGTCGCCCACCGTGGGCCAGCGCGCGCTGGCCGTGGTGGTGGCGCTGGCGATGCTCGTTTCCAACCTGGGCTTCGGCGGCGATCGTGTCGATCCCGTGCTCGCCGCGGCCTCGTCCACCGCGCCCATCTACCTCATCTTCACCGGCATCCTGGCGGTGTGGCTCGCGACACCCATCCTGTTGTCGTATCTCATCGCCGACGACGCGCTGTTCGACCCGCGCCGGCTGATCGTGGGCGGGCTGCCGTACGCGCTCTTGTCCGGCATGCTCGCGGCCATCTACCTGGCCATTGTCTTTGGTGGGCAACGACTGTTCGCCACTGTTACAGGCGAGCAGGCGCTGGCGTTCAACGTGATCGCCGCGCTCATCCTGGCGTTCCTGTTCGCGCCGCTGCGCGAACGTGTGCAGCGCGCCATCGCGCGCGTGTACGGACGCGACCCGGAGGCGTTGCGCGCCGCGCTCGACGCCGCGGGCGGCAGCCTGCTGGCGGCGCTCGACCGCGGTGAGGTGCGTGGTTCTGTGGAGAGCGGCATCGAGCGCGGGCTGCACCGGAGCGTGCATGTGGCGTGGCCGGACAACGCCCCGCCCACGCTGGCCGAGCCCGAGAAAGTCCCCGACTTCGCGCGCGGGCCAATCACCGCGCTGCTCACGCAGGCCGGCGTGCGCCTCGACAACCTGCGCCTCACGGCCGAACGGGCCGCGGCCACGCGTGCGGAGCTGCGTGCGCTGCAGGCGCAGGTGCAGCCACATTTTCTTTTCAATGCATTGAACGCATTGTCCTATCTCATCGAGTCCGACCCGTTGGCTGCGCAGCGCTTCACCGGGCGGCTGGCCGATATGCTGCGCTACACGGTGGAGGCCGGGAAACATCAGGCGGCGCTGCTCTCGGAGGAGATCGCGTTCGTCGAGGACTACCTGGGTGTGGCGCGCGAGCGCTACGAGAATCCGCTGCACTTTCGCTACCGCGGCGATCCGGCGCTGCTGTCGGCGAGCGTGCCGCCGCTGTTGTTGCAACCGCTGGTGGAGAACAGCTTGAAGCACGGCATCGCGCCGGGCGAGACGTCGCTGCGCATGACGCTCGACGCGCACGAGGCCGCGGGTTGGTTCGAGCTGGAGTTCGCCGATGATGGGGTGCCGCACGGGAACGGCACGCCGAGTTTGGGAGTCGGACTGGAGAACCTGGAACAACGCGTCCGCCATTTCGCAGGGCCGGACGCGCGCGTGCAAGCCACGCCGCGCACTGACGGCGGATTCGCCGTGCGCATGGCGTGGCCCATCCCGACCGGAGGAAGCGAGTGACGATGGACGAACGGTTAAGAGTGGTGATCGCCGACGACGAGCCGCGGGCGCGGCAGTTCCTGGAGAAGTTGCTGAGCGAGCACGAGCACGTCGAGGTGGCGGGTGTGGCGAAGGGCGGCGGCGAGGCGCTGGCGCTGATCGCCAAGACCAAACCCGACGCGGCGTTCCTCGACATCCACATGCCGGACCTGTCCGGGCTCGAGGTGGCGCGGCACCTGAAGGGCGACGACGCGCCCATCGTGGTGTTCGTGACCGCCTACGACCAGCACGCGGTCGAGGCGTTCGAGCTGGCGGCGCTCGACTACGTGCTGAAGCCCATCCGCCGCGAGCGGCTCGCCGAGACCGTGCAGCGCGTGACGCGCGAGGCGAAAACCGGCGCCAAGCGCTCGGGCAACGCCGCCGCGGTGCGCACCGCGCTCGCGTCGGAGCCGCTGTCGTCGAACGCCGCGCCGCTCATGCGACTGCCCGTCCGGCACCGGCGGGAAGTGAAGCTGCTCGATCTGTCACAGGTCCCGATCGTGTTCTCGCGCGACCGGCTGGTGCTGGCGCGTGCAGAGGGCAAGGAGTTCCTCGTGGACTACACGCTGCAGGAGCTAGAGGAGCGGCTGCCCGAGGGCCAGTTCGTGCGCGTCCACCGCGGCGCGCTGGTCAACATGAGCGCCATCGAGAGCTACGGAGCCGAGGACGGCGTACTGGTGCTGCGGCTGAAGGACGGCACGCGTGTGGAAGCGAGCGAACGGCGGGCGGCGGAGGTGCGGCGGAAGCTGCGCTGAACGTTTGCGCGCAGCCGGAGAATACGAACCGCCGCCCGGGACGGTGTTCCGGGCGGCGGTTCGTGTCTCGTGACATCGCACAAGCGCGGCTTCACTGCCCCCCGTCGGCCAACGCCTTCACCGGCCACGGCAGCTTCGCCAGGAGCGCGCGATTCACCTGAGGCATGTACGCCCGCGCCAACGAGTCGGTGAACTGCTGGTAGCGCGCGTCGCGCGCCAGTTCGGCGGCGCTGCCGGTGATGTTCTGCTGCGTGGCCGGCGGCAGCTCCTCGAATGACTGCTGGATCACGGTCTTGTTGACCATCTGAATGATCCGCCAACCCTTCGCGAGCGGCTCCGGGCCGTACCACGCCCCCGGCAGCATCTGAGTGAACATGGCCACCAGCGTGTTCCAGCCCGGGTCGTTGTTCGGATAATGGACGGTGGTGTCCTGCACGGCGAGCGACGGGTCCACCGCCTTCACCGCCTCGGCCAGCGAGCGCTGCTGCGCGCCCACCTGCACGAGCTTCATGAGTGTCGTGGAGTCCGCCACCACCACGCTCGCCACCTGCACCTCGGCCAGGCGCGTGAAGCGGCGCTTCAACTGCTCCCACGCCGTGCGCACCAGCTCCGGGCTCGGCGGCGGCACGTTGATCACGGCGTTCTGGTAGATGCCTTCGACCAGCAGGTCGTTGTGCTGCTTGCGGAGCGTGGCCGCGAGCTCCGGCTCCTCCTGAATGTGGCGGCGCTGCGCCTCGAGCACGGCAATGTGCATCATGGTCTGCGTCTCGATCCAGATCTCGATCGCCGGCAGGAGCTGCGTGGGCGGGCGCTGCACGCTCGCGTCCTGCATGGAATCGAGAGCATCCTGCAGCGTGTAGACGCCGCCGTCGTAGGTGGCGAGCGGCATGCGGAGCTGCTCGGGGGTGGGCTTCAAGGGCTCGACCGGGGACACCACGCGGAACAGCAGTTGCGAGCCCCCCGGAGCCAGCTGCATCTGCCACTCGGCCTTCAAGTCCTCGTAGGCACGGGCGATCGCGGCGCGCTGCTTCCGCTGGCGTTCCAGGTCGAACATGCCGGCGCGCATCATGTCCCAGCTCACCTGCGGGTGCGGCTGGCG
>JAHFBW010000055.1 GCA_023249845.1 Candidatus Eiseniibacteriota bacterium | reverse complement strand
CGGGGCGAGTCCCAAGCGGAACTCGCGCTGCGTCTCGCGCGTGATGCCGCGGTGCTCAAGGTAGGCGCGAGCCGCCGCGCCGACGCTCGGATCTCCGAGCCACTGCTCGTAGGCCGTGGCGGCCTGGTCCAGCGCCTCGAGCAGCGGCGCGCGCTTGCCGCGCTCGGCGGCACGGCGCTCGGGCACCGGGATCGCGGCGCGCCGCGACAATAGTTCCACCGCTTCGAGGAATCCCACCTTCTCCGTCTCCTGGATGAACTTGAACACGTCGCCGCCCACCTTGCAGCTGAAGCAGTGGTAGAACTGGCGCTCCGCGTTCACCGAGAACGACGGCGTCTTCTCCTCGTGAAACGGACAACGCCCCATCCAGTTCCGGCCCACGCGCCTAAGCGGCACGGTCTGCCCGATGACCTCGACGATGTCGCTCGCAGCGCGTACGCGCTCGACCCAGTCGTCAGAGCCCGCCCGCGCGGCGGCTGCCCGGGCGGCACTCGCATGTGGGTCGCGCGGATCGCGCGGATCCGATGTCATCGCAACCTCGCGACCGTCACGCCGCGCCCTCCCTCGTGCCCCTCGCCCCAGCGCTGCGATTCCACCTGTGGATGGCCCTTGAGATGCCTCTGGACCGCCACGCGGAGCGCACCTGTGCCGATGCCATGGATGATGCGCAGCTCGTGAAGTCCGCTCAACACGGCGCGGTCGAGCGCGTGATCCACCGCACCCAGCGCCTCGGCCACCTCGAGTCCACGCAGGTCCGCCTCGAGCGGTGGCGGCTCGTCGGACGACGCGTAGCGTGCCGCGGGTCCTCGCGCCGCGGACGCGCGTTCGGGTGCCGCGGGCGAGAGCCGGCTGACGTGGGATTGGATGCTGAAGCTGCCGCGCCGGAGCTGGACGCGGCCCTCCGCGTCGGGACCGGAGACAAGCGTGGCCTCGAATCCCAGGTCCGTGACGCGCACGCGGCTCCCCGGCTCGAGCGAGAGGGGCCTTTGCTCGACGACCGGCTCGGGCAGCCCGAGTGCGGCGGGACTGGCCGCGGCCTGGAGCTGGTCGGCGTCGCGCTCCAGGTCGCGAAGCCCGTCGCGCAGCGCGTCCGCGTCCGCGCGGGACTTGTCGCGTTTCTTCGCCTCGCGCTGCACCGTCTGCCACAGCTCGCGCGCGCGCGAGAGCAGCGCCTCGCTCTCGGCGGTGAGCCGGCGTTTCAGTCCGGCGAGGGCGCGCTTCACCTCCTCCGCGGCCTCGAGGTGCGACGCCGCCGCGCGCTCGGCCTCCACCTTCGCGCGCGCGAGTGATTCACGCTCCGCGTTCGCGGCTCCGAGCGTGTCGGTGACCTCGGCGAGCAGACGCTCGAGCGCGCGCGTCTCCTCGGGCGTCAACGCGCGCGCGCGCGCGAGGAGCGCGGCCGGGAAACCCAACCGGCCGGCCACGTCCAGCGCGTGACTCGCGCCCGGCACGCCGCGCAGGAACCGGTAGCGCGAGGTGAGCGTCTCGAGGTCGAACTCGAGCGAGCCGTTCACCAGACCCGGCACGTCGCTCGCGACACGCTTCAAGCTCCCCAGGTGCGTCGTCACCACGCCCCAGGAACCGCGCGCGACCACGTGTTCCAGGAGCGCGCGGCCGAGGGCCGCACCCTCCTCGGGATCGGTGCCCGCTCCCAGCTCGTCGGCCAGCAGCAGCGTCCGCGGTCCCGCCGCCTCGGCCATCGCTTTAAGCGCCAGAAGGTGCGCGGCGAACGTGGAGAGCCCCTGGTCCACCGACTGCTCGTCGCCCAGGTCGGCGCGCAGCTCGTCGAGTTCCGGGATCGCGCTCCCTTCGGCGGCGAGCACGGGGAGTCCGGCATGTGCTAGCGCCACGGCGAGCCCAACGGTCTTCAGGAGCACCGTCTTGCCGCCCATGTTTGGACCCGAGACGAGCAGGAGCCGGCCTTCGGGACCGAGTTCCAGGTCGAGCGGCACCACGTCGTCGCGGCGCTCGCCCATCGCGAGCAGTGGATGGCGCGCCCGGATGAGCCGCAGCCGGTCGCCGCCCGGCGCGATCGCCTCGCCGCCCAGCTCCACCGCCCAGGTCGCGCACGCGCGCGCCGCGTCCAGCACCGCGAGCTCGCGCTCGAGCAGCTCCAGCGCAGGAGCCGTGTCGCGCACGAGAGCGGCCAGCTCGCGCAGGATGCGGCGCTCCTCTTCGGCGGTTTCCGCCCGCAGCTCGAGCAGGCGATTGTTGGCCTCGCACGCTTCGAGCGGCTCCACGAACAACGACTGCCCGCTGTTGGACGTGTCGTGCACGATCCCCTGCCGGCGCGAGAACCCGGCGGCGGGCACGAGCGCCACGAACCGGTCGCCGGCACGCGTCACGTAGCTCTCGGGGCCGTGTGCGGCCGCCCAGCGCTCGAGCTGGCGATGCAGTGACCGCTCGCCCTCGGCGAGCCCCTTGCGCGCCCGCGCGAGTGCCGAGGACGCGCTGTCGCGCACGTGGCCATCGGCGTCGAACGTGGCCGCGATGCGCTCGCGCAGCGCCGAGAGGTCGGGAACGCTGTCCACGCGCCGCGCGAGATCGGGGAATCGCTCGCGCCGCGACTCGTCAGTCCACGCCGAGCGCGTGCGCGAGGCGGCGTCCAACCAGTCCGCCACGATCGCGAACGCCTCGGGCTCGAGCGCGTCACGCGCGTCGCCCTCCAAGAGTGCGCCAAGCTCGCTCGTGGCGGCGAAGCTCCAGGCGCCCGGCTCGCGCTGGCGGCGGATCGCCTCCGCGAGCCTCCGGCAGGAGTCCGCGCGCGCGGCGCTGTCCGCGAGCGGCGCCGACGCCGAGAGCGACACGCGCGCGCGCGGGCTCGTCGCACGTGCGGCCAGCGCCTCGGTGACGCGCGGGAACTCGATCAGTTCGAGGGAATGCGGATGCACGACGACGCTCGCGCCCGAGACCCCCTCACGCCGGCGCCGTGGCCCAACGCGGGAGAAACGAGTGATGCCGCGACGCTCAGGCCTGGCCGCGCGCCGCCAACCGGCGGGACGCGCGGTACAGCTGCTCGTGCAGCCAGACTCCTCCGGGAAGCGACCTGCTCCATTCACTCGCGCTGGTTCCGGCCGCGAGGAGCGGCGCGGACGTCACGCTTCGCACGACCAGGGGTCGCGCGAACGCCAGGCCCGGAGCCTGAAGGAGAAACACCAACAAGCCGATGCTCACGAGAGTGCCGAGGGTGAGGCCCACGATCGCGCCCACGGCGCGGTCCAGCCAGCCGAACGGTCCTTCGTGCACTGCTTTCGCCAGCAGTTCCCCCCACCAGCCCATGAGGCCCGCCACGGCCAGGCCGACGAGCACCGCGACCAGCCAGCGGAGCGCGACGAATACCAGCACCGGGCGCGCGCTCTGCCAGTGGATCCCGATCCAGTCCGCGAGGGCGGAGCCAGCCAGGACACCGAGAACCACGCCAAAGAAAGCGAAAACCTGCGCGAGCGTGCCGCGCAGGAGTCCGCGAACCAGGAACGCGGTCATGAGGATCGCGAAGACTCCGTCAAGCCACGTGAGGTGTTGATTCAGTTCCAGCTGCGTCAGTTCTCCTGCGACCGCCGAGCCAAGTTCTTTCGCTTGGCGGCGTTCAGCTTGCGCTTGCGCCGCTCGCTCGGTTTTTCGAAGTGCTGGTGACGGCGGAGATCCGCCATGATCCCGGCCTTCTCACACTTCTTCTTGAATCGGCGCAGGGCACTCTCGAAGGACTCTCCGTCCTTCACCCTGATGCCTGGCAATACCATCCCCCCCTCTCTCGACGATCTTCCCTGGAGAAAGAGTTTGGGTGTTAAGTCATTGTGCCCGAGTGGATTTCGGGGCATCCACGGAGCCACGGGATAAGTGGCCGCGGAGTCTAGGCGCGGGCCTGCTGAGCGTCAAGCGATGTCACGAGCCCGGCTCGGGCGGCGGGAGGCCCAGAGCGCCGCCATCGCCACCGCCGCCGTTTCGGTCCGGAGTCGCGACGGTGCCAGCCGAACGGCGACGAACCCATTCTCCAGCAACAGATTCCGTTCAGGCCCCGAGAAGCCGGACGAGGGCCCGATCATGCCCGTGACCGAGCGCTCGCCAAGCTCTGGCATCCCGGGCGGCTCGGACCCACCGGCGTCGGCCAGCCAGCGGACGGATGGCGCGAGCGCGGCGATCGCGCCCTCGATCGGCGTCACGGGAGCGCACTCCATGAGCCAGACGCTGCGCGACTGTCTGAGTGCCGCAGTCGCGAGCCGCGTCCAGCGTTCGGTGCGCTTGCATTCCGTCCATCGCGCCCGCGCGCAGTCCACCGGGACGAGGCGCGTCACGCCGAGCTCGGCGCACTTCTCCACGAGCCAGTCTCCCCGCTCGCCTTCCGGCGCGCCGCACAGGAGTTCGGTCCGCGCCGGAGCCGGACGCTGCTCGCGCGCCTCGACACGCAACGTGACGATCGGTCGAACGCGCTCCACGACGAGTCGTGCGACGCAGCCGGCGCCATCGGTGGCCGTGAGTCGCTCGCCCTCGCGTGCGCGTACGACGCGCGCCACGTAGTGTGCCTCGTCGCCCTCCAAGTCCACACGCTCGCCCGCGCCGGACAGGCCCGGCACGTACACGAACGCTGGCGCAGCGTCAGCCGCCCGAGGCGTCATGTACCCGTCCGAAGACGGAGCGCGAGGGGCCGGGCGGACGTAACCCGTCGCCACCGCGCAACTCTTCGAGCAGTTTCTTCTCGGCTCCCGAAAGCCGCGTCGGCACCCACACGCGCAGGCGCACACGGAGGTCGCCGCGCCCGCCGCGAAGGCCGGGGAGACCCTTGTTCTTCAGTCGAACGACGTGCCCGCTCGGTGTACCCGCCGGCACGTCCACGGTCGCCGCGCCGCCGCCCAGCACCGGTGTCTCGACCTTTCCGCCCAGCGCCAGCACCGCAAAGTTCACGGGCAGGTCGAGTTCCAGGTGGTCGCCGTGCCGTTCGAACAATGCATGCTGCTTCTCTTCGATCAGCACGACCAGGTCCCCGGCCGGGCCGCCACGCGGTCCCGCATCGCCCATGCCGCGGAGCGGGATGTAGTTGCCCGCGGCCACTCCCGCCGGAACCTTCACCGAGACGGTATCGCTGTCGCTCACCCGCCCGTCCCCGCCGCAGGTCTTGCACGGATTCGCGACGATGTTCCCCTCGCCCTCGCAGCGCGGGCACGCCGAGACATTCACGAACTGGCCGAACATCGTCTGCTGCACGCGACGCACCTGGCCGCGCCCCTTGCACTGCGGGCACACACTCTCCCCTGTCCCGCCGCGGCCCGAGCACGTTTCGCAACGCTTCAAGTGCTTGACGCGGATCTTCTTCTCCACGCCGGTCGCGATCTCCTCGAGTGTGAGTTCGAGCCGGACCTGGAGATCGTCTCCCGACGCCGCTCCGCGGGCGCCGCCCGGCCCGCGCACGCGACCGCCCCCGCCGAACAGGTCCTCGAACGAACCGTCGCCGCCAAAGTCGCGCATGAACGCGCGCAGCGCGTCCGCCAGGTCGAAGCCGCCGAAGCCCTCGGCGCCGCCGTGGCCGGAGCCGGAGCCCGTGGCCGCGTGTCCGAACTGATCGTAGCGCGCGCGTTGCCCCGTATCGCGCAGCACCTCGTAGGCCTCGGTCGCCTCCTTGAACTTCGCCTCGGCGTCGTGGTTGCCGGGGTTGCGATCGGGATGCCACTGCATGGCCACCTTACGGTAGGCCTTCTTGATCTCGTCCTCCGTCGCGCCACGCGCGACGCCCAGCACCTCGTAGTAGTCACGCTTAGCCATTCGCCCTCGCCACCACGACGCGCGAGGCGCGCAGCGCGCGGTCGCCGCGACGGTAGCCGCGCTGCACTTCCTGGGCCACCGAGCCCGGCGCGATACCCTTGGGCGCCGGCACCTCGAGCAGTGCTTCGTGCAGCGTCGGATCGAACGGTTCGCCGACGACCGCGATGGGCACCACGCCGCGGCGCGCCAGCACCTCGCGCATGCGCTGCGCCGTGAGCGCCACGCCCTGGGCCCATGCGTCGGCGGCCTGCTCGGGCGTGAGCGCTGCGAGCGCGCGCTCGAGGTCGTCCAATACCTCGATCAGGTCGAGCAGGATGCGGTCCTCGCTCGAGCGCACCGCGTCGTCGCGGTCGCGAGACGCGCGACGTCGCGCGTTCTGCATCTCGGCCTCCGCGCGGAGCCAGCGGTCTTTGTAGTCGGGTACTTCCGGGCGAGCGAGCCGCTCGGCGTTCACGGTCTGGGCCGCGAACGCGGCCGCGTCGGGCGGCGTGTCGTCTGGCTCAACCACTGGCTCTTCGTGCGGTGCGGCGCTGCTCGTGCCGTCCGCCGGCCGGGCGTCGTCTCGCAGATCTTCGGTCATGGCTGTCCTTGGAAGGCGCGCGGCGGGATCAGGCCGACAGCAGGTCCGAGACCCGCGTGCCGACCAGGTCCACGAGCGCGATCGTCGTGGCGTAGTCCATTCGCATCGGGCCCAGCACCGCCACGGCGCCGGAGACGGCGCCGGGCAGCGCGTAGCTCACCAGGCTCAGCATGGCGGGCCCTTCCTCGGGCCCCACACCCACGCGCACGCCAGCGTGCCCCTGGAGCCCGCCCACCATGAGACGCTCGAACGACCGTCCGGATTCGAGTGCGCGCAGGACCGGCCCCAGTCGCGTGCCATCGGCGAACTCCGGCTGGTCCGCGATGTGCGAAACGCCCGCAGTCAAGAGCGGTGTATCCAAGGCGCGCGCCCAGCTCGCGGTTGCGGCGCGAGCGACGATTCGCACGGCGGAGTGCCGTGCCAACTCGGGGTCCTGGGCGAGTCGCGCGCGCGCCGTGGCGAGCGTGCCGCCCAGCAGCTGCTCGCGAAGCACGTCGGTGACCTCGACGAGCGCGCCTCGATCGAGCGGCGTGTCGAGCTCCAGCACGAGCGTGCGCGAGCGCAGGCCTTCGAGCCCCAGTATGAGCAACACGCGGGATTCCGCGAGCGGCTCGAGTTCCAGCGACGACAGTCGCTCGCCTTCGAGCGAGGCCGCCACGGCGAGCCCGAGCTGGTGCGAGAACGTGGCGAGCAGCCGCGAAGCCTCGTGCAGCAGCCGCTCGACGTCGTGACGCGATTGCGCGAGCCGCTCGGCGATCGCGTCTTCGACCTCGGCGGGTATCACGGCGGGCTCCAGCACGACGCGCACGAAGTACTCCCAGCCGGCGGCGCTCGGCACGCGCCCGGCCGCGGCGTGGGCACGCTCGAGCAGCCCCAACCCCTCGAGTTCGGCGAGCATGCCGCGGAGCCGCGTGCCAGACTGGCGCACGTCGGCCGCGCGCCCCAGCCGCTCCGAGCTCACCGGGCGGGCGTCATGTCGATAGAGCGACACCAGGCGCGCGAAGACGCGGCGCTGGCGCTCGCTCAGGTCGGGATCCGAGGCGCTGACGCTCCCGGGCAGGGTGGGTGAGGACATGGCGAGTGATTCAGGCACGCGCAGGGCCGCGAAGTCAACCCGCGAGAAGCTCGGGCCACGCGGAACGCGCGGCTATCGGATGATGCGGAACAGGCGATCCCAGCGGACGAAGAATGGCATGTCCCACCAGTGCTGGGAAGCGGTCGAGAAGTAGATGAACAACGCGCGCCCCTTGACCAGGTCCATGGGCACGTAGCCCCAGTAGCGGCTGTCCGCTGAGTTCTCACGGTTGTCGCCCATCATGAACAGGTGCCCCGGCGGCACGGTGACCCCCTCGAGGTTGTCGCGGGGCGACATCCCGACAGGCTCTTCCATGGCTGCGGTGTGCCGCGTGTAGGGCTCGACCAGCGGGCGGTCGTTCACGGACACTTGACGATGCCGGATCTCGACGGTCTCCCCGGCCGTCGCGATGCAGCGCTTGATGAAATCCTGCGACGGGTCCGGCGGCCATTGGAACACGATGATGTCCCCACGCCTTGGGGCGCGCAGTCCGGGAAGCCGGATGTGGGTGAATGGCAGCTTGGCGCCGTAGTCGAGCTTGGTGACGAACAGGAAGTCGCCGACCAGGAGTGTGTCTCGCATGGACTCGGAAGGGATGCGGAACGCCTGGAGCAGGAACACCCGCACGATGAGCATGAGCACCACAGCCCACGCCAGCGACTCGACGTTCTCGCGAAACGTCGAACCCTTGGCCGGCGCGGCCTCCGCGCGAGTGGATCTGCGGATCACGCGGCACGCTCCAGAGGTGCGAGCGGCCGCGCGCGCACGGCCAGCCAGGCGAGCGTGTCGTCGGCCACGAAGCGCTGCGCGGCGGGGATCCGCCAGCCACGCCTTGTGCGCTCCAGTCGAGCGCCCGCGACGCCCGCGGCGAACGCCTCGGCGTAGCGCGCCTCTAACTCGGCGCGCGCTTCAGCTGACAGGTCGCCGAGATCAAGACCGTTCGCGAGCCGCAGGCCCAGCATCATGGTCTCGTCAGCGCGCGACTCCGGCGTCTCTCGCTCGCGCTCCATCGCAGGATCCTCGCCGCGTTCGAGCCGATCGGCCCAGTCCGCGAGTGCGCGCGTGTTGGCGCTCCGCTCCCCTCGCCAGAGCGCGTGGGCGGAGGGCCCCAGCGCCAGGTAGTCGCGCCGCAGCCAGTATGCCAGGTTGTGCCGGCATTCGGCACCCGGGCGCGACCAGTTGGAGGTCTCGTAGGGTGCCAACCCGGCTGACTTGAAGCGCTGGTCGGCGATCGCGTGCATCTCGGCCTCGCATTCGGGCGGGACGGTGTGGCGCTCACCGCGCGCCACCGCGTCGCCCATCGGGGTGTCGTGTTCCGGGATGTAGCCATAGGCCGAGACGTGCTCGGGCGCGAGCGCGAGCGCGGCATCCAGCGTGTGCCGCCAGTGATCGATCCGATGGCCGGGAAAGCCGAACATGAGGTCCAGGGACAATCGCTCGAAACCGTATGCTCGCGCCAGCGCGAACGCCTGGGCGGGCTTTTTCTCGTCGTGGATGCGGCCCAGGGCGGCCAGTTCCTCGGGCACGAACGATTGCGCCCCCATGGAAAGGCGATTGACACCGGCGTCCGCCCAGGCGTCGAGGAGTCCGGGCTTCACCGTCTCCGGATTGGCCTCGAGCGTCACCTCGGCGCCCTGCGCCAGCACGAAGTGGCGCGTGATCGTCTCCCACGCGCGCCGGAAGTGGCGCGGCGAAAGCGCCGAGGGCGTGCCGCCGCCGAAGAACAGCGAGCGGAACGCGACACCCCGCGCACCCGGCGCCGATCGCGCGGCTTCGAGTTCGAGCGCCGCAAGCCAGCGCTCCACGGCGGCGCCCGAGAGGTGCTCCTTCGAGAAGTGACAGTACGCGCAGGGCACCGCGCAGAACGGCACGTGCACGTAGAGCGCGGGGCCTGCGGCGAAACGTGCGGCCCTTCCGGGCCCGTCGGCGGGTCGATTCATCGGATGGGTCGGAACAGCCGGTCGAAGCGCACGTGGAACATGCCACTCCACCACTTCGTCCCGGCGGTCGAGAAGTAGATGAACAACGCGCGTCCTTTCACGAGATCCATGGGCACCGTGCCCCAGAACCGGCTGTCGTTCGAATTGTCGCGGTTGTCGCCCATCATGAACAGCTCACCGGGCGCGACCGTGGGCGGCGTGTGGTTGTCGCGAGGCGTGTAGCCGGCGGGCTCCTCGTTAGAGAGCTCGTGCTTGACGTAGGGCTCCACCAGCCTCACACCGTCCACGAACACTTGCTTGTGACGCACCTCCACGGTCTGGCCGCCCGTGGCGATACAGCGTTTGATGAAGTCCTTGGAGGGATCCTCGGGCCACTGGAACACGATCACCTCCCCGTTCCGGGGCGGGTGCAGGCCGGGAAGGCGAACGTGCGTGAACGGGATCTTGGGCCCGTACTCGAGCTTGTTCACGAACAGGAAATCGCCCACGAGCAGCGTGTCCGACATGGACTCGGACGGGATGCGGAACGCCTGGATGACGAACGTGCGCAACACAAGCGTGATGACCAGCGCCCACGCGATGGCCTCGATGTAGTCGCGCGTTTGCGATCGCGGTGTGTTGGGAGTCGACATGATCGTTCGCGGCGTCAGCCGCGGTCCACCTTGAGCACGGCCAGGAATGCCTCCTGCGGCACCTCGACGGTTCCGATCTGCTTCATACGCCGCTTTCCTTCCTTCTGTTTCTCGAGCAGCTTGCGCTTGCGCGAAATATCGCCGCCGTAGCACTTGGCGATGACGTTCTTGCGCATCGCGCCGATCGTCTCGCGGGCGATGACCTTGCCGCCGATCGCCGCCTGGATCGCGACCTGGAACATCTGCCGCGGGATCAGCTCCTTGAGCTTCTCGCACAGCGAGCAGCCGTAGCCGTAGGCCTTGTCACGGTGCACGATCGCCGACAGCGCGTCCACGACCTCGCCATTCAAGAGGACGTCCAGCTTGACGACGTCGGATTCCAGGTAGCCGTTGAACTCGTAGTCCAGTGACGCGTAGCCGCGCGACACGCTCTTCAGCCGGTCGTAGAAGTCGAGCACGATCTCGCCGAGCGGCAGCCTGTACGCCACGCGTACGCGTTTCTCCTCCAGGTGCACCATGTCCTGGAACGCGCCGCGGCGATCCTGGCAGAGCTTCATGATGTTGCCGAGGTAGTCCGTGGGCGTCACGACGTGCGCGAGCACCATGGGCTCCTCGATGGACTCGATGTTCTGCACGGGAGGCATCTGGGTCGGGTTGTCCACCTTGAGGAAGTCACCGTTCGAGAGCAGAACGTGGTACATCACGCTCGGCGTCGTCGCGATGAGGTCGATCTGGAACTCGCGGCGCAGGCGCTCCTGGATGATTTCGAGATGCAGGAGCCCGAGGAAGCCGCAGCGAAACCCGAACCCGAGCGCCACCGACGTCTCGGGCTCGTAGTCCAGCGAGGCGTCGTTCAGTCGCAGTTTGGAGAGCGCCTCCTTCAAGGACTCGTACTGCTCGGCGTCGATCGGGTAGAGGCCCGAGAACACCATGGACTTGGTCTCGCGGAATCCCGCAAGCGGCTGCGGCGCGGGTTCGATATCGGCCGCGGCGATGGTGTCGCCGACGCGGGCGTCGGCCACCGACTTGATGCCCGCGACGACGTAGCCCACCTGACCTGCGGTCAGGACGGGCTCGGCGTCGAGCTTCAGGTGCAGCTTTCCCACCTCGGTGACCTCGTGGCGCGCCCTGGTGGACAGGAACTGGATGTGGTCGCCGGAGCGGAGCGCGCCGTCCACGACGCGCACGAGGCACACGACGCCGCGGTACTGATCGAACTTGGAATCGAAGATGAGCGCGCGAAACGGCGCGTCCGGATCACCGGCTGGCGGGGGCACGTCGGCGATGACCTGCTCGAGCAGCCCCTCCACACCGAGGCCGGTCTTGGCGCTGATGCGACACACGCGCTCAGCGGGAACGCTGGTGACGTGCTCGATCTCGAGCGCGACGTCATCCGGGCGTGCAGCGGGCAGGTCCACCTTGTTGAGCGCGCCAACGATGGTGAGATGCTGGTCCTTGGCGAGGAAGTAGTTGCTGAGCGTCTGCGCCTCGATGCCCTGTGAGGCGTCGACGACGAGGATCGCACCCTCGCACGCCGCCAGCGCACGCGACACCTCGTACGTGAAGTCCACGTGGCCGGGCGTGTCGATGAGGTTCAGCTCGTAGGTGCTGCCATCCCTCGCGCGGTACTCCATGGCGATGGCGTGCGACTTTATCGTGATCCCCTTCTCGCGCTCCAAGTCCATGTCGTCGAGCACCTGCGCCTTCATCTGTTGCGGCGTCAGCGTGTGCGTGATCTCGAGCAGCCGGTCCGCCAGTGTGCTCTTGCCATGGTCGATGTGAGCGACGATGCAGAAGTTGCGGATGTGTTGGAGTCGGGGATCGGTCAAAAGTCCCGCCGCAGGGCGACGCGCAGCCCGAAACGGCCCGCTCGGTCCGCTGACGAGGCGGGAGAGGTGCCGGGTGGGAGCGCCGGGTCGTGCTGGAATTCGAGGTCGAAGCCGCGGAAGTGCGCGTCCACGTACGCGTCCACCATCGCGTAGGCGATGGCCCCTCCGAGGAGCCACTGACGCCCGAGCCGCTGGTCGAGCCGCGCATTGTAGCGGTTCACGAGCTCGGTCTCACGTGCCCGTCGCGCCGACAATGTGGCTTGCGTCGTGTCGGCGCGCACGGCGTCGATCTCCCGGAGCATGTCGTCGAGCGCGCGCTGGTCCTGGACGATGCGCACGCCGAGCCAGCCCTCGGCGCCCGCGACGAGCACGGCCTTGAGCCAGGAGCGATTGTGGACCTGCCCCCAGGCCGGGATGACGAGCGAGCGCGCCATAACGAATCTTGGCTGCTCGTGCCACGGTCGCTTGCGCGTGCTGTCGCGTGGGCTGGACGCGGTCCCGCCCACGACACGGATTCGCGACGGCGTATTGCCCGCCGTGGAGTCGGCGGCGGACGCCGCGCGGGGAGAGACAGTTCCCAGCGTGTCGGCGGCCTGCGCGCGCGCCAGGCCCGCACCGGCGGCGAGCGACGTCAGCGCGACCGACCACGCGACGCGCGCGGCGGCCCGAGCGACGCGATGCGCGAGAAGTGGCGGGAACGCGTGGGAATCGAACCCACCTCGGACGCCAGAGGCGCCCGACCAAGGGATTTGAAGTCCCCGGAGGCCACCAGACCTCATTCGCTCCCGCGAACCCATGCTCAAGCGGCGGACAGCGCAACCGCGTGCGCGCCGCGCCGCGACACCGATCCCGCCTCGATCACCCAGGCGCGCCTGCGTGCCAGCGCCTTCAGGAACACCGGCGCGCGCCGCGCGGGCAGCGTCACGAGCAGCCCACCCGAGGTCTGCGGGTCGTACAGCGCCTGGATCCAGTCCTCGCGCACACCGCTCGCGTCCACGCTCGCTTCATAGTATTCCCGATTGCGCGCGAGTCCGCCCGGCACGACACCGGCCGCCGCCAGTTCGAGCGCCCGTGGCAGGAACCAGCGCGTGGTGGGGTGGAGCGAGAGCGTGACGCCCGAGGCGTCGGCGAGCTGTGCGGCGTGACCCAGCAGGCCGAAGCCGGTGACATCCGTGGCCGCCCGCGCGCCCGCCGCCACCGCGGCCTCCGACGCCACGCGATTGAGTGTCGCCATCTGCGCCGCGAGCCGGCGGGTGAGTCGCGCGTCCAGACGACCCTGCTTCAACGCCGTGGACAGGATGCCCGTGCCGAGCGGCTTGGTGAGGAACACGCGATCCCCCGGGCGCGCGCCAGAGTTCCTGAGCAGCGATCGGCGATCTGCGATACCGGTGACCGCGTAGCCGAACTTGAGCTCGGTGTCGCGCACGGAATGCCCGCCCACGACGCTCACGCCCGCGCGCCGCATGGTGTCGAGCCCGCCCTGGAGCACGGCCGCCAACGCCTCAGCCGGCAGCGTGCGCTCGGGCGCGCACAGGAGCGCGAGCGCCGTCAGCGGCCTGCCACCCATGGCGTACACGTCCGACAGCGAGTTCGCGGCGGCGATGCGGCCGAAGTCGTAGGGGTCGTCCACGATCGGCGTGAAGAAATCCACCGTCTGGATGAGCGTCTCGCGGCCGCGCAGCGCGAACACGCCGGCGTCGTCGAGCGTGGAGGCGTCGACGAGCACGCGCGGATCGCGCGGCGGCTGCCGCAGGAGCTTCAGGACATGACGCAGGTCCGCCGGACCCAGTTTGGCGGCTCAACCCGCGCTCGCGACCTGCGCGGTGAGCTGGATCTCGATGCGACGGCGCTCGGTCAAGCGTGCACTCCAATGCGGCGGGGTCGGACGCGGGCGAGGTTCGTGCTCAGAGGTCGCGCCCCACGGCCACGCATTCGATCTCGACCCTGGCGCCCTTCGGCAGTCCCGCGGCGGCGATGGTCGTGCGCGCGGGCGGCAGCGAGCCGAACGCCTTCCCGTACACCTCGTTCATGGCGGCGAAATCCTGCATGTCCGCCAGGTAGACCGTGGTCTTCACGACGTCGGCGAGTGTCAAGCTGGCGCCGCGCAGGACCGCCGTGAGGTTCTGGAGCGCGCGTTCGGTCTGTTCCTGGACGCCGCCGGCGACGAGCTCGCCCGCTCCCGGGTCGAGCCCCACCTGGCCGGAGGTGAACACCAGCTTCTGGCCGCCGTGCAGGCGGACGACCTGGGCCTGGGAATACGGGCCGATGGCCTGCGGGGCATCTTCGACGTGCAGTGCGCTCTTCACGGGCTCCTCCCGCGTCACTCGACCGTGACGCTCTTCGCCAGGTTGCGGGGCTGGTCCACGTCGCAACCACGTGCGACCGCGATATCGTACGCGAGCAGTTGCAGCGGAATCACGCTCAGGATCGGCTGCAGCATCGGGATCGTGGCCGGAACGTAGAGCACGTGGTCGGCGCGCGTCTGCACCTCGTGATCTCCCTCTGTGGCCACCGCGATGATACGGCCCTTGCGAGCGCGCACTTCCATCATGTTGCTCATCACTTTTTCGTAGGCCGAGTCGCGCGTGCAGATGAACACGACCGGCATGTTCTCGTCGATCAGCGCGATGGGGCCGTGTTTCATCTCGGCCGCCGGGTAGCCCTCCGCGTGAATGTACGAGATCTCCTTGAGCTTCAGGGCTCCCTCGAGCGCCACCGGGAAGTGGAATCCGCGCCCCAGGTAGATGAAGTTGTCGTGGCGGCCGTAGAGCTCGGCGATGCGGCGCACGGCATCGCGGGCTTGCAGCGCCTTTTCGATCTTGCCGGGGAGCGCGTGCAGCTCGCGCGCGATCTCGATGCCGTAGTCGCGCGACAGCCCGCGCACCCGGCCGAGCAGCAGCGTGAGCAGGGCCAGCACCGTGACCTGGCTCGTAAACGCCTTGGTCGAGGCCACGCCAATCTCGGGCCCGGCATGGATGTAGACGCCGCCGTCCGATTCGCGCGCGATCGTGGAACCCACCACGTTCACGACGCCCAGCACGCGCGCGCCGCGCCGCCTCGCCTCGCGCATCGCCGCGAGCGTGTCGATGGTCTCGCCGGACTGGGAGATGACGAGCACGAGCGTGCCTTCGTCGAGGACAGGGTTCCGGTAGCGGAACTCGGACGCGTATTCCACCTCGACGGGGATGCGTGCGAATTCTTCGAGCATGTACTCGCCGATCAGGCCCGCATGCCACGACGTGCCGCAGCCGAGGATGATGATGCGGCGGATGTCGCGGAGCTGCTCGTCGTTCAAGTTGAGGCCACCGAGTCGCGCGAGACCCTCCTCGAGCAGGATGCGGCCGCGGCTCGCGTTCCGCACGGCGTCGGGCTGCTCCATGATCTCCTTGAGCATGAAGTGCTCGTAGCCGCTCTTCTCGATCTGGGACAGGTCCCAGTCGACGTCGTGCACGGCCTTCTCGACGAGCTCGTGCGAAATCGTGGCGGTGTGGAAGCCGTCCGGCGACAACACGGCCATCTCGCCGTCATCCAGGTAGATGACCTGTCGCGTGTGCTCGATGATCGCCGCGACGTCGGACGCGAGGTAGTACTCGCCATCGGCGATGCCCAGCACCATCGGGCTGCCGTTCCTCGCTCCCACGAGCACGCCGGGCTCCGTCGCGCACATGACGACCAGCCCATAGGTGCCTTCGACGTCGCGGAGCGCAGCGCCCACCGCGCGCTCGAGCTTGGAGCCGCGCTTCAGGTACTTTTCGATCAGGTGGGCGAGCACCTCGGTGTCGGTGTCCGTCGTGAACACGTGGCCTTCGGCGATCAGTGCGCTCTTCAGCGTGGCGAAGTTCTCGATGATGCCGTTGTGCACGAGCGCCACCTGGCGCGCCTCGTCGGTGTGTGGATGGGCGTTCGTGTCGTTCGGCTCGCCGTGCGTGGCCCAGCGCGTGTGCGCGATCCCGAAACGTCCCTTCACGGGATGCTCGAGCAGCTTCGCCTCGAGCTGGCGGATCTTGCCGGCCGCCTTTACGACCTGAAGTGCGCCGTCGCCGTGCAGTGCCACGCCGGCGGAGTCGTAACCGCGGTACTCGAGGCGCTTCAGCCCCTCGATCAGGATGGGCAGGCAGTCCCGATGGCCGACATATCCGACGATGCCGCACATGTCGCTACCTCCCGCTCGCCGCGTCCAACGCTCGGCGCGCCTGGTCCACGATCGCGCGCGTCTCGCCCGCCTCGGGTGACTCTGCGATCACCCTCACCACCGGTTCCGTTCCGGAGGGACGCACGTGTACCCATGCCTCGCCGCGCGCGAATCGCAGGCCGTCGCTGGACTCGAGGCCCCAGCCTGCGAACGCCCGACGCAGCCGCTCCGCGGCGCCTTCCCATGGCTCCTGCGGCCGGGCGAGCTTGTCCTTGATCATCACGTAGCGCGGCAGCGAATCGGCCAGCTCGCGGAGCGTCGTACCCGGGCTCATCGCCTGGGCCACGAGCGCCATCGCCACGAGCGCATCGCGACCGTGGTGCGCGGCCGGAAG
>JAHFBW010000310.1 GCA_023249845.1 Candidatus Eiseniibacteriota bacterium | reverse complement strand
CATGGAAACCTCTTCGCTTCGCACATCAGAGCTCTTTTGCTCATGTCCTCGCTCCCGCGAGCTGACCGAGCCTCGCGATGGCTTCGCGGCACTGTTCGAGCGTGGGCACCAGCGCCCAGCGCACGAAGCCCTCTCCGCCGGGTCCCAGGTACGAGCCCGGCGTCGTCACCACGCCCAATCGCAGCAGCGACTCGACGAAGCCCACGTCATCCCCGTCCGCCACGCGCATCCACAGGTAGAACGTGGCCTCGGACGCCTCCACCTTCCAGCCGCGGCGAGCGAACTCGTCGAGGAACAGCCGGCGCTTGGCGGCGTAGATGTCGCGCTGCGCCGGCGTGTGCGCGTCGTCGTTCCACGCCGCGATCGCCGCGTCCTGGATGAAGTCCGGCGTCGCGACGCCGACGCTCGGACGGAACCGTCTGAGCGCGTCGATCAGCCGCGGGTCGCCGGCCATGAAGCCTGACCGGTAACCGGTCATCGCGGATCGCTTGGAGAGCGTGAACAGGCCGATCACGTTGTCGAGCCCGTGCGCGAGCAGCGTCCCGGGCGGTCCGCCCTCGAACCACAGGTCACCGTAGGCCTCGTCGCTCGCCACCCAGAAGCCGTGACGCCGCGCCAGCTCCACCACACGTTTCCCCGTGGCGGCGTCGAGCACCGCTCCCGTGGGATTGTGCGGCGAGTTGATCCACAGTAGCGCCGTGCGACGCCACACCTCCTCCGGCACGCGCTCGGGGTTGAAGCGCCAGCTGTCGGCGCTTCGGAGCGGGACGAAGTGCGGTGTCGCACCGGCGAAGCGCGCGCCGTTCTCGTACACCGGGTACGCCGGCGTCGGGATCACCACCGTGTCGCGCGGCGCGCCGGGCGATACCATCGCGAACGCCATTGTGTAGACCGCCTCCTTCGTGCCGTTCACCGGCAGCACGTGGCGTTCGGGGTCGAGGTCGAGCGCGTAGCGGCGCTTCATCCACGCCGCGCACGCGGCGCGCAGCTCGGGCTTCCCCACCGTCGCGGGATAGCTCGACACCGCGGGCACGGCAGCCTTGAGCGCCTCACGGATGAACGCCGGCGTCTGCTCGCGCGGGTCGCCCATGCCGAAGTCGATGCGCGTCACGCCCTCGGGCGTCAGCTCGCGGCGCCGGCGCTCGAGCTTCACGAACGGGTACTCCGCCCCTGCCGTGAGCAGCGGGTGCAGCGGGCCGGACTCGTGCGCGCTCACGCCGGCTCCCGGTGGAGGAACCGGGCGAGATTCTCGTACACGACGCCCAGGTTCGAGATCGGGCAGTACTCGTCGGCACGATGGCAGAGGTTCGGGATGCCGGGCCCGTAGTTGAACGCCGGCACGCCGGCGGCGGTGAAACGCGCCACGTCGGTCCAGCCCTGCTTGCCCGCCACGCTCGCGCCGCTCCCTGCGATGAAGCGCTTCATCTCCGGGTGGTCCAGGATCACATCGCCCGGCGGCGCCTGGTCCACGACCTCGAACCCGAATCCCTTCGGCACACGCGCGCGTAGTCCCTCGACAGCCTGTTCGATCGAGCGGCCTGGAGGGAAGCGGTGGTTCAGGTTCACCACCATCTCGGGTGGCACGACATTGCGAGCGGTGCCCGCGCGCACCGTTGTGACCTGAAGCGTCTCGCGGAACTCGAGCCCCTGCACGTTGTGGCTCGTGACCGGGACCCGCGTGATGTCGCGCAGCCAGTCGGCGCCCTCGGCCACGGCGTTCTTCCCCTGCCACGGTCGCGCGGCGTGCGCCGCCACGCCGGGCACGCGCACCTCGACGTTCAGGATGCCGTTACAGCCCAGCTCCACGGCGAGGTCGGTGGGCTCCAGGATCACGGCGAGCTGCGCGTCGCGGAGCCAGGGGGACTCGTTCAACACGCGCTTCAAGCCATTCCGCTCCGCCGGGCCCTCCTCGGCGTCGTAGAACACGCACGCGAGGTCGAAGCGCAACGCGTCCAGGTCGAGCGATTCGGCGAGTGCCAACATGACGGCGTCCCCCGACTTCATATCGGTCGTCCCCACGCCGAGGAGATGATCGTCCATGCGGCGCGCCGTCGCGTTCCCCTGAGGCGGCACGGTGTCGGTGTGTCCCGCGAGCACGATCAGCGGTCGGCCCTTGCGCGGCGCGCGCCACACGATGGAGAGCCCGTGGCGAATCACCTCGCCGCGGCTCGTGGCCGCGAGCCGGCGCGTGATCCACTCCACGACTTCCTGCTCGTTCCCGGTGACGCTGGGGATGTTGACGAGTTGCTCGAGCAGTTCCGCGAGCGTCGTCTGGGTGACCTGCATGGGCTTGGACCTCCGCATGAAGGAAGGTCGGGAAACTAGCATCGGGCCTCGGGTTGCGCCATTCATGCGGCGCGCCTAGCGTGACGGCATGATCACGACGACCGCGCTGCGCCTCTCCGGCCGCGACACGCTGCCACTCCTCCACCGCGTCACCAGCAACGCACTCGCGGACGTGGCGCCGGGACAGGCGCGCGCCACGCTGTTCTGCGACTTCCGCGGGCGACTTCTGCACCGCGCGGTCGTGGCCGTCACGCGCGATGGCGCGATCTGGCTGTTGCGCGCGGACGCCCCCGGCGACGAGCTGGCGGCGGCCGTGGACAAGAGCGTGTTCCGCGACGACGTCCGGATCGAGGATCGATCCGCGGAGCTCCCCGTCGTGCTCTCGCGTGGCATCGCGGGTGCCGAGGGCGTGCTCGCCGAAGACGGCGACGCGCCGCGAGAGGTGTCCACGGGGGACGGCACGCGGCTCCTGATCGGGGGCGGCGAACCGCTCGGCGAGCAAGCTCGCATCGCGCTGCTCCACCCCCGGCACGGGCACGAGATCGTCGAGGCGTTCAACCCGTTCGAAGTGGGGCTCGCGCACGAGGTGCATCTCGCGAAGGGCTGCTTCACCGGCCAGGAGGCGCTCCAGCGACTCATCACGTACGAGAGCGTTCGCCGCCGGCCGGTGCGCGTGCGGCTCGGCGACACGCGCGCCGTGCCGGTGCCTGCCGATGTGGTCGCGTCCGGCGAGAAAGCGGGTGTGCTGACGAGCGTCGCGGGCCACGAGGGCTTCGCCGTCGTCCGGCGCGAGGCGATCGAAGCAGGCGCGAATCTCGCGCTCGCGGACGGCACCTCGCTTGAAGTGCTCGCCGCGCCAGAACCCGCGAGGCCGCTCGGCCGGCCATGACACGGCGTAAGCGCGTGGCGTGCAGCATGCAACGGTGTGTGGGTTTAACTGTCGTTTTGTGTCTCAAAACGCGAGGATTGACGCGCCGTCCGATCGCGATGAAGTATTGTCGGACCGAAATCGCGTCCTTCTCACGTGGACAGGACGCCCCCTCGCAATCACTCAGGGGCCCGCCATGTCGCTGCACGCTCACGGCTCCCGCCCGGGCCACGCCGCACGCCCGCAACTCGCCGCAGTCCCAACTTCCCGGCGCTGCGTGATGCCAGTCGTTTGGCGGGCCTTGACCCGTCTCGTGCTGGCCCTGACTTGCGTGATCGCAACGAACCATGCTGGGCTCGCGCAGTCGGTTCACGAACAGATGTGGGTTGCGAATGCGGCGGTACGTGCGGTGGTCCGAGATGGAAACACGATCTATGTCGGTGGGGATTTCACACAGGTCGGGCCCGCCACGGGCGCCGGAGTTCCACTTGACGCCACGAGCGGTGAATTTCCATCGTCGTTTCCGAAGGTCGTGGGTGTCGTTCATGCGGTCGTTCCCGATGGAGCCGGCGGCTGGTACATCGGGGGAGATTTCGCGAACGTCGGCGGTGTTCCTCGATTCAATCTTGCGCACGTGTCATCGGACCTGTCGGTCACCGATTGGAATCCGGGCGCAAATGACGAGGTCCTCGAACTCGAGCGCAGCGGCTCGACCGTCTATGCGACCGGACTTTTCACCATTGTCGGTGCGCAAGCGCGCAACGGGATCGCCGCGATCGATGCCACAACGGGGACGACCACCGGTTGGAACCCAGCCCCGAACGGCGGCGTGGGTTCCATCGCGGTCAGCGGTGCGACGGTCTACGTGGGCGGGAGTTTCACCAGCATCGGCGGCGAGTCGCGCAATTGCATCG
>JAHFBW010000309.1 GCA_023249845.1 Candidatus Eiseniibacteriota bacterium | reverse complement strand
TGGGCGAGCACACGGCCGTCTCCATCTCGGGCGCCAGCGCGAATCGCACCGGGCCGGGCGGCGAGGCGCCGCTTCGCTTCGCGCTCGAGCCGAACCGGCCGAACCCGTTCGAGAACGACACACGCATCGGGTTCGAGCTGCCGCGACGCAGTCAGGTGCGGATCGAGATCTTCGATCTGCTGGGCCGGCGTGTGGCAGTCCTCGCCAACGCAGTCCATGAGCCGGGGCGACACAGCGTGACCTGGGACCGCCGTGGCACGAAGGGCACTCGTCTACCGGCAGGGGTCTACACATGTCGCTACAGCGCCGGCGAGTTCGCGGCGCAGCGGCAGGTGATCCTCTTGCCGTGATCGCTTGAGAGAGAGACAGGACGCGGTCGACTCCTCCCCCGCTCGACCGCGTCCCGTTCCCGCTGAATCATTCGCTTTGGGCGCTCGCTAGCCGCTCGCCCCCGCCTCCGGCGCCACGCCTTCGCCGCGGAGCTCGCGCGCGAGACCCCGTTTCCACGTGCCGCGCGCCGTCCAGCCCACCAGCACGATGGCGCGAACCACGCAGGTGATCGTGATGAGCCAGGCGATCCCAAGCACGCCGGAGCCGCCCCAGCGCGGCGCCCAGAACGCCAGCGGGATGCGCAGCAGCGACACCACCGTGTAGATGAGCGAGATCTCGCGCGTGTGGCCCGAGCCCATCACCGCCTCGGCGGTGACGATCTCGATGCCGGTGGCCACCACGGCGAGCGCCAGCACGCGCAGGTAGGGCACGCCGATCTCCAGCAACGCCGGATCCCGCGTGAACATGGCGAGCAGGAGTCGCGGCGCCACCAGCAGCACGAGCGTCATCACCGACGCGATGACGAGCGACCAACGCTGCGCCACGCGCAGTACTGCCTCCGCGCGCGGCGTGTCGCCGGCGCCGAGCGCCTGGCCGAGCAGCGTGGCGGCGGCGTAGCCCACCGCCAGCGACAGGATGAACTGCAGCGCCTCGATGCGGTTCGCGACGCCAACAATGGCCACGGCCGCCTCCCCGTACGGCGACGCCCCGCGCACGAACGCCATGTACACCACCGAAAACAGGATGCCGATGAGCGCGGCGGGAACGCCCACGCGCAGGAGACCGGAGAGATGCACCGGGTGGCCCGGCGCCTGCCATGCGAGCGGCAGCGCGGGGTGACGGCGGAGTGCCAAGACGACGTAGCATGCGAACATAACGACCTGCGCCACCACCGTGGCCCACGCCGCTCCTGCAAGGCCGAGCGCCGGGAACGGGCCGAGGCCATAGATCAAGAGTGGCGCCAACACCACGTTGAGCACGATGGAGAGCAGATCCACGAGCAGTGGGGTGCGCGTGTCGCCGGCCGCGCGCATCGCGACCTCGCCGCTCATGGCCGTGAGCACGAATGGCGCGCCGAGCAACACCACGCGCAGGTACAGCGTGCCCTGCTCCACCACGCTGCCGGCGGGGTCCATGACTGCGAACAACGGCCGCGCCGCCACGAGACCGGCGAGCGCGCACCCGAGCCCGATCGCGAACGAGGCGGTGAGCGCCTTGCGCACCGCGACGCCGGCGCGTTCCCGCTCACCCGCGCCGAACAACTGGCTCACGTAGGCGGAGAGTCCTGCCCCGAAGAGGTCGTTCAATGCATAGACGCACCACATCGCGAACACGGACGTGGTCACGGCGGCGGTGGCTTGGACGCCGAGCCCGCGCACCCACAGCGCATCCACCCACTGGTAGCCGAGGCGCAGTGCCTGCGAGGCCAAGACGGGAAGCGCCAGGCGAAGCAGCGCGCGTGGCACTGCCTCCTCGAGCAGCCGGCGATCGTGCGTCGCGGTGGTGTTCACGCTGCGTTCGAGTGTCCCGGCTCCGCGGATTCGGGCGGGAACACGCGGCACGCCAGATCACCCGCGTGCAGGTCCATGAGCGCGTGGATGAGCATGGCGGGCCACAGCGAACCCGCCACCAGCCGGACGCCGGTGAAGAACAGTCCCGCGACGCCGGTCAGCATGACGCCGCGGGCGCCCTGGTAGGCGTGGCCGACGCCAAACGCCACCGCCTGGAGCAGCGCCGCCACGGGCAGCGGCAGCCATTGCGCGGCATACCACAGCAGGAAGCCGCGAAACAGGAACTCCTCGCACACGCCCGCGGTGATGGCGAGTGCGGAGAACAGCGGGAACTCGCCGCGGTTCCTCGGCAACAGCCGCTCGACGGGTGCCAATCGCTCGCGAACACGAGCGCGGAGCGCTTCGTCGGTAGCCAGTCCACCTCGCTGCCGCAGTACCAGCGACACGATCGTCGCGACGCCCACGAGCACGCCGGTCAGGCCCGCGGTGGGCTTGAGCATCAGGCCCAGCACTTCGAAGTCCTGCGGCGTCACGAGCCACAGCTCCACGACGATCGCCACGAGCAGCCACTGCATGGCGATCGCGCGCCACCAGAGCCTGCGCCGCAGCGGCACCATCCCGCTCGCCGACGCGAGCTTCAGCGAGCGCATGCCGAAATACGCGCGCAGCGGCATTCCGAGCACGATGACCAGAGCGATCACATGGTGCCAGGGCGTGAGCATGGAGCGCGCAGTCTACCCCGCCGAAAGCGCGCCTGCGCTATGCTGGGCGTCACACGACTCGCACCCGGAGGTTCGCATGCGTCGCTGGTCCCTCGCCGCCGCCGCCATTTCGCTCGCCGCGCTTCTCGCGATCGCGGCGGCGCCGGAGCGTGTACTGGTTCCGATCGAGTTGGGCGAGTCGCGCCCGCTAGAGACGGTGCTCGGCGACACCACTCTGCCCACCGCGCAGGCTGTGTGGCTGGAAATGCTCCGCGGCGCCACGAAGCAGGTGGACCTTGAGCACTTCTACCTGTCGAGGAAGGCGGGCGAGGCGCTGGACCCGGTCCTGGACGAGCTGGGACGCGCGGCGGCGCGCGGCGTGAAGGTGCGCCTGCTGCTCGATCGCAGCATGTACCGCACCTATCCGCAGCCCGCGGAATCGCTGGCGACGCTGCCCGGCGTGAGCCTGCGCCTCGTGGATTATCGGCGGCTCGCCGGCGGCGTGCAGCATGCCAAGTTCATGATCGTGGACGACAAGGAAGCGTGGCTCGGAAGCCAGAACCTGGACTGGAGATCGCTCTCGCACATCCACGAGCTGGGAGCGCGCGTGCGTCTCGAGCCCGCGGCGCGCGCCATCGCCGACGTGTTCGAGACCGACTGGCGTGCCGCGGACACGACGCAAGTGCCGACACCCGTAGACCGCAAGTCCGCGCGCTGGCCGCTCGAGTTCTCGCAGTACGGCGAGCGCGGCCGGCTTTGGGTGAGCGCCAGCCCCGCCAAGCTCGATCCGCCGTCCGTGCCGTGGGATCGCGATGTCGTGGTGGAGCGCGTGAACGGCGCCAGGCGCGAACTCGTGGCACAGGTGTTGAGCTATGGCGTCGGTGGCCACGGCAATACCGACTCCACACTTCACCGGGCGCTGCTCGCCGCCGCGGCGCGCGGGGTGAAGGTGAGGCTCATCGTGTCGGACTGGGTCGTGGGCGGACGCGGCGAGGACGACCTTCGTTCACTCGCCGCGGCGCCGAACGTGGAGGTTCGCATCTCGCAGGTGCCGGAGTGGAGCCGCGGCTACATCCCGTTCGCGCGCGTCGAGCACTGCAAGTTCATGGTGGTGGACGGCGAATGGCTCTGGCTCGGCACCAGCAACTGGGACCCGTCCTACTTCTTCTCGTCGCGGAACCTGGCCGTGACGCTCCACCACAAGGGGCTGGCCGAGCGCGTGCGGTCGGTGTTCGAGACCAGCTGGCGCGCGCCAAGTGCCGCGCCGCTCGTGGCGGGCACGACGCTCGCCAAGCGCGTCCACTCCGAAACGCCGCCGCCCGGGGCCACGCTCTACGGCGAATGAGGCGGTTGCGCGAGTCGCGCGGACTCGCGCGAATGCAGGGTCGCCAGCCATACGCCCAGGAGTAGCAGAACGATTCCTCCCACCCAGCCGCCCAGCGCGAAATCCTGCGGTCGCATCGGGGGCAACAGGAAGCCTGCGCTCACCATGACGGCCGCGGGCACGAAGAACGCGGGCTGGCCGTAGAGCGTC
>JAHFBW010000054.1 GCA_023249845.1 Candidatus Eiseniibacteriota bacterium | reverse complement strand
CGTGATCGAGCCTGCGTTCGAGTTCTTGAGCCCGATGTGCGTGGAGTTCACGATCAGATTGTTGAGGGCGAGCAGGCTGTCACCGCCGGTCACGCCGTGATCATTGCCGGAGATGGTGTTGTTGAACAGGCCGACGCGCTCGACGATGTTCGCGCCTTGGTAGTTCTCGACGGTGTTCTCACAGCACATCATGCCGACGCCGGCCATGGAGTTGTTCACGATGAGATTGTCCTCCACGGTGATCTTTCGGGACGTCCAGACGTTTGAACTGATGAGTTGTATGCCGTCCTCGCGGTTCCCCGAGATGGTGTTGCCGTGGATGATGATGGAGAGCTGTGGTCCGGTGTAGGGCTGCATGCGGATCTCGATCCCGTCGTCGCCGTTGTTCTGGATCGTGTTGTTGAGAATCACCGCGTTGACCTCATTGTCAAAATCGATGCCGTCGTCCGAGTTGCCCTCGAGCACGCAGCCCATCACCAGCCCCCCGGCGCCGCCCTCATAGTCAATGCCGTCGCCGGTGCCGGTGACCCGGCAATCGATGAATCGGAATTTGCCGGTGGCCCGCACGCCGTCGCTGGCGTTCCGCAGGGTCAGCCCCACGAATGTCGGAGCGATCGGACAGGGCTGGACTCTGAACACCCACCCCGAACCCTTGCCGTCCACGATGGTCTGGGCGATGTAGTTTCGATCGCCCGTCGACTGGTAATAGGACGCCACCGTGAGCGTCTTGCCCGCGAGCGTCGGACTCTCCGAGTACGTGCCCGGCGCGATCAGGACGAGATCGCCGTTGACCGCGGCCGTGATCGCAGCCTGAATGGTCTTGTATTGTGCCGGCACCGCACGCGTCGTCGCCCGAGCCGGTGCCGCGGAGGCGGCAAGCACGGTGAGCGCGGCAATCAAGGAGCTGGCACGCACCCGAGGGGTGGTGGAGGCGCGTCTAGTGCACATGGGCCCGGTTTCGGGACAGGCCTTCCCTGGCGGGCTCGAGCCTCTTCCGACGGACGAGGGAGACTTAAGCATAGGCAGCGCCGGGGCCGGTTCAAAGCCCATACTTTGTTGCCGGCGGCGGGGCCATCCTGAGAGCAACGTGGTTGACGTCGCCCCAGGGGTGGGCCACGAGCGCGAGGCGGCCTGCCTGCGTTCGTTTCATCACATCGAACAGGTGGACTCGACCGCGCCGGTCGCGGTAGCGTGCGCGCGTTCAGGCGATGGCGGGCCGTCCGAGGGTCCAACCCCCGGGCGCAGCGGCGCCCAGGGATCGGGCTCAAAGCACGGGGAGAACTCGCACCATGAAGGTGACCGCACTCGGGCACGCGGGACTGAAGCTGCAGACCGGGAAGACCACGCTGCTCATGGACCCCTGGATGTCGCCGGAGGGGGCATTCCAGGCGTCGTGGTTCCAGTACCCAGACAACTCCCACCTCATGACACCGGAACTCTGTCAGCCGACGGCGATCGCGATCTCGCACGAGCACCTCGACCACATCGATCCCTGGTTCCTCTCGAAGGTGCCCGGAACGGTACCCGTGATCATCCCGCGATACCCTTCGCCAGTCTTGAAGCAGAAGATCTTGAAGGGCGGAAAGCGGTCGATCATCGAGCTGCCGCAATGGGAGACGCACGAAGTGGCCCCGGGGCTCACGATCTTCTTCGTCTCGGAGCCGCCGCAGAATCATGATTCCGCCATGGTGCTACGGGCGGACGGGCAGACGTTCCTCAACATGAACGATGCGCGGCTGTTCCCCATCCAGTTTCGCGAGATCCAGCAGAAGTCGGGCGGCGTCATCGACATGTTCGGCTACCAGGGCGCCGGCGCCTCCTGGTATCCCATGTGCTACGAGTACCCGCCGGACCGCGCGCGTGAACTATCGCGGCAGAAGCGTCTCGCGAAGTTCGCGTACTGCCGCCGCGCGTTGAAAGTGGTGAATCCGGTGATCGGCGTGCCGTTCGCGGGGCCACCGGCGTTCCTCGATCCGGCGTTGTTCCCGTACAACGCCGAGATGGAGGCTGGCATCTTTCCCGACCAACAGCAGGTCGTGGACTGGATGGCTGAGAAGGGCTCGCCGAACAACATCGTGCTGCTACCCGGGGACGCCTGGGACCTCGACAAGCGCGTCAGGATCGCGGACCCGCACTGGAAGGACTTCTCCTTCAAGAATCGCGGCGCCTACCTTGAGGGCTATGCGAAGCGGCGCCGCGAGCACTACGAAGCCGTGCTGGCGAGGCACCCGGAGCCCGCGACGTCCCTGTGGGAGCCGTTCAAGGCCTACTTCGAGAAGCTGCTCAAGATGAGCCCGTACTTCAACGAAAAGATCAACATGAAGGTCGGGTTCGACATCCGGGGCGGCGGCGGCGGGCAGTGGACGGTGGACTTCCGGCCTGGCCACGAGAGCGTGTCCAACACGATGAACGGATGCGGCTACGTCTACCGGTTCGAGTCACGTTGGCTGCCAGCGCTCGTCGACGGCAGCCTGCCGTGGGAGGACTTCCTCCTCTCCCTGCGCCTGCAGGCCCACCGGGACCCGGACCTCTACAACGACCACCTGCTGGGCCTGCTCAAGTTCGCGGACGTCGAATCGCTGAGGGCGGTCGAGGAATTCGAGACCGCGGCCAAGTCCGACGAGCGGATCACGATCCACTGCGAGGGCAAGGTCTACAAGGTGTCGCGCTATTGCCCGCACGCCGGAAATGACCTCTTGAACACGGGGGAGGTCCTGGCGGGCGGGATCTTGCAGTGCGGTGCGCACCACTACGACTTCGACTTGAAGACCGGCAAGTGCCTGAACGCCGAATGCGGGCCGCTGAGCGTGGAACGGGTCGAGGACGGAAAGGCCACGAGCTAACCGGGAACGCTCCGCGCGTGTCGGAGGGTTCCCGGGCGGAGCGCAGCCACGGAGCTGTGGCCGCCCGGTTCAGCGGATGATCGCGAGCTTCCGCGAGAACCTCGCACGAGGGGTCACGAACCGGGCGTAGTAGATGCCTGCCGCGACCGGGTGTCCGGCGTCATCCCTCCCATCCCACTCCAACCGGTACTCGCCGGGCTCGCGCTCACCCGAGGCCAGCTCGCGCACGCGCCTGCCGTCCACCGAGTAGAGCGCCAGCTCCACGCTGGACCGGGAAGTGAGCGTGAACGCGATCGTGGTGTGGTCACGGAACGGTGTCGGCATGGCGGGACGAAGCCCCGTCACGACGCCGCGCGGTGGGCTCGCGAGGTTCGTGAAACCCAACGCGACACGTTGGTTCGCGCCATCACGTGCGTCAACCGACCGGATCGCGATCGCGGGGTCTCCCGCCCGCAACACACGGAACGTGACCCGAGCCACTTCGCCCTCCCCCGTGATGCCGGCGACGTCGCTGCCCAGCACCATGACGTCCACCGTGCCGGCGCCGGGCGAAAACGCCACCGCTTGGCGCGTCGCGAGGAGCTCTCCGAGCTCATGGTTCACAGGCTCGACCACCGTCGCGTCCCACGTGAGTTGCAGGCTCATGCCGTGGACGAGGCCGCTACCCGCGAACAGCACGCGTGCCTGCACATCTGCACCCGACGCGACCTGGGCTGGCGCGTCCAGCTGCAGTTCGTCACGCGTTGCCGCGACCGGCGTGGCACGGCTCGGAGGTGCCGAGACCTGACCGAAGTTGATACCGAACATGACCAGGTCTTCGAAATTCACTCGCTGATCAGTAAGCGGACGCGCATTCACGGAGAAGTCGGTGGTCGGTCCGACGTCCAGGTAGGCGTAGGTATCGCCGGCGGTGAGCACGCGTCCGTAGACGCTGCCGAGAAGTGAGACGTCGGCGAGGCTGACGAGATTGTCACCCTGCCCCGCCATGATTCCATTGCTCACGTCTCCCAGCGCATAGGCCAGCGAGCCGCCCGTCATGTTGGAGACCGGTGAGCGCGTTCCGTAGGTGTCGGTGACGAACGCCACGTAGTAGTAGAAGTCCCGGCTTGCGGGGAGATCGGTGCCACCCGGAGAAGAGACCGAGGTGAGCGTCCATGGCGACCCGGGCGGCCACGCGGGAGCGACGGGCATCGAACCGGGAGAGACGCCGCTGTCGTATTCGGGGTAGTTGCCAAAGCGGGCGCGATACACCTGCACGCTGGAGCTCAATGGCGCCGGTGACCAATCCACCCGGATCCGCATGATGCCGCTCGAGCCGTTGCCAGTTCGCACGGTCGTCGACGACAGCGTCGTGATCAGCGGTACGGCTGGGTTGATCTCGAACTGGACGTCGATGGTGTGGTTCGAGTTGACCGGGGCGAACGTGAAGGGCGACGTGAGCGATGCTGGCGACGCGTCCACCGTGACACTCGACACGTGATAGCCGGGGTTTGCCGCGAACGTGAACGATGGCGTGCCGTTCAAGCTCACGAGCACCGTCCCCGAGGGAGCGATGCTCCCGTTCGGGCCGGCAGTGGCGACGATTCTCGCCTTCACCTCGAGCGCAACGGACGACGAGCTGGAAGGCGCATGGTTGATGTCGCCCAGGTAGTCGGCACGGAGTGAATGCGAACCGACTGCAAGCGCACTCGTCACCAGCGCCGCGGTGCCGCCCGAGAGCGGCGCGGGCCCGAGCGAGACGATTCCATCGAAGAACTCGACGGAGCCCGTGGCCGCGGCGGGCGTGACCGTGGCAGTCAGCGTCTCGGGCGTGAGGTAGACGCCCGGATCCGGCGCCGCCGCGAGTGCCACGCTTGTGCCGGTCGCGTTCACGACGTGCGTGTGCGCAGCCGAGGTGCTGCCGGAGAAGTTTGCGGCTCCCAGGTAAGCCGCGGTGATCGAGTGCGACCCGGTCGTCAGCGTGCTCACCGCGAGCGAGGCGCTTCCGGAGAAGAGCGGTGACGTGCCCAGTGAGGTCGCGCCGTCGAAGAACTCGACGGTCCCAGTGGGCGTGCCTGCCCCGGGAGGGTTCACCGACACGCCGGCCGTGAACGTGACGCTCTGAGTGTAGGTCGAGGGATTGGGCACGCTGGTCACGCTCGTGGACGTCGCGGCGGGGTTCACGGTGTGCGCATGGGCGCTCGAGGTGCTCCCGGCGTAGTTCGCGTCCCCGCCGTAGACCGCGGTGATCGAGTGAGCGCCGAGGGCCAGCGCAGCGGAGCCGAGCGCGGCCGTCCCGCCGCTCAGCGGGGCGACTCCCAGCGAGGTGGCGCCGTCGAAGAACTCCACGGAACCTGTCGTGGCGGTCGGCGTGACGGTTGCGGTGAGCGTGACGCTCCCGCCCACGACGGACGGGTTCGGCGAGCTGGCCACGCTCGTGTTCGTGGCGCCGAGCACGGTGAAGACCGCGTCCGAGGCGTCGCTGGCGCTGTTTCCGTTGGCGTCACGTGCGGTGACGCGAACGAGTGCGGCGTGCGTGAGCGTGGAGGGCACGGTCCAGCTGAACGAGCCGCTGTTCGCGAGGCCCACGACCACCGGCGACCAGGAGCCCCCAGCATTCGAGGACCACTCGAGATCGATCGGTGACGCGCCGAGTCCCTCGGGGTCACTCGCGCTCCAGGTGATGGCGTGCGAGTCTCCTTGAACCCACACCTCGCCGCCGTTCGGCGACGTGAGCGCCACGCTCGGCGCCGTGTTGTCAATGGTGACGCTTCCATTCGTCCCGGTCACCGCGGCGAGCGGCCCGTTCGAGCAGTCCCGAAGCGTCACGCTGTCCAGCGTGATGGTGCCGGTGCCCCCGGGAGCCGAACTCGACACCGTGATCGTGAACAACGTGCCCGCAGTGGCCGAGCTGCCACAGGGCAGGCCCAGCGTCACACCGTCGGCCGCGTACTGTCCGCCGCCGAGGTCGCGCACCTGCATCGTCGGCGACCCACCGCTCGCGGAGAGGAATCCGCCTAGCGCGATGCTCGAGGTTCCCGAAGGAAGCGTGAGGTTCGAGGAGACGGTGAACACCACGCTGAAGCCGAGCGCCGGGGTGGTGTCGGTGCGCGTGAGCGTGACGGGGAACGTGGCTGTGGCGCTGCCCATCGTGAGCGCGTTCGACGGTGCTCCTACGTCGATCGAGGCCTGCGCGAGGGCAATCGCGGCGGTGGAGGCGAGCACGAGTAGCGTCGTGCCGATCACGGAAGCGAATCTGGCAGGAATGCGCGAGACGCGGTTCATCGACCCTCCTCGAGGTGCCGGGCTCTGTTCAGGGCTGCTCGACGCGCCCACAAACGGCCGTAAGTTATTGTCCTGGATGAGATCGAGGCGGGGGTTCCCCGAAGGGATGAAGTCGCCATTACTTTGCCGCGGTCAGTAACGGGCGGTCAAGAAGGCATTTCGGATCACGCGTGCGCGGACGCCACCCGAGACGGGGTTATCGCACGCGCACCAGTTTGCCCATCTCGTGCCGGTCACCCGCGTGGAGCACGAACAGGTAGATGCCGGCTGCGGCGGGTGTCCCCCGGTCCGTTCGTCCGTCCCACTCGACGCGGTGCGCGCCCGCCGCACGCCAGCGATCCTCGATCGTGCGCACCACCCGGCCAGAGGGGTCGGTGATCAACAGGCGAACGCGAGCCTCGCGCGGAAGCGTGAACTGGATGGTGGTGTTCGCTCCAAAGGGATTCGGAGCGGCGATCGTGCCCGGGCGGGGCCGGTCGACATCACCCACGGCGACGGTTTCGTCCGAGTACTTGTACACGCTGACGCCAGTAGCGTAGGCGAACCCCTCGTTCAGGAACTGGAAGCGATCGATGTAGTCACCCCATGGCGTTGGCGACCACGTCGAGCCGCCATCCGTCGTGCCCATCGTCGGATTGTCGGCGCCGCCGACCCACCCGACGAGCGGCGTGGCGAAGCCGATGCCCTGCTCGTTGTAGTCTGGAAACGCGTGCTCACTCCAGCTCAACCCGCCGTCCACTGTCTTCAGGAAGAACATCGGCGCGTTGAACCGTTCGAGTGACACGAAGCCGATCGACGGGGTCGGGAACGAGATCTTCCAGCCCCACTCCCCCAAGCGCGTTCCCACGAAGCGCTGCTGCCAGTGATCTCCGCCGTCCGTCGTATGCAGAACCACCGCGCGATTCGAGTTCGGGAACTGACCGACGCTGCCCACGGCGAAGCCCTCGCTCGGCGACTTGAAGTACACGTCGATGAGCGTGGACGCGAGCGGTGCCATGTCCTTCGAAGTCCAGGTCGTGCCGCCATTCGTCGTCCTGATGACGCGAGCAGGACCCGCGTACGAGCCGACTCCATAGATCACCTGGGCCGAGGCGGCCGACAGTCCGCACAGCGCGTTCGGCCGAGGTTCCGGGATGCCTGTCACGACGCTCCAATCGGCGCCACCGTTCACGGTATGCATGAGCAGGCTGTTCGAACTGAGCGTGCCCGCCCATCCTCGTTGCGCATCTGCGAACTGGATACATCGGAAATAGAGCGCGAAGTCCTGGTACTGCCGCTCCCAGGTCGCGCCGCCATTGGAGGTGTGGTGGATCTCGCCATCCCCCGTGCACACCCAGCCCTGCTCGGGGTCGATGAAGTGGAGGCCGTCGATGCGGATCGCCACGGGAGCCGCGGGTAGCGCGTGCCACTGCGGAGCGGCGAGGACGGACCTCGTCAGGCAGAGAGCCAAGAGTGAAAGCCAAAGCGATCGGCGCACCACTTCTCCAGCATACGGCCCGGGTCGGGAGCCCGACGTGGGGAATCCTATCAGCGTGCGGACTCGCGGCGCAGAGATCTCAGGGCTTCTCGGCCGCATCTCGGAGCCCCCGGATGTCGAGCTTCACCATCTTCATGAGCGCCTGCATGACTCGCTGGGAACGCGCCGGGTCGGAACCACCGAGCAGTTCACCGAGCATGGACGGCACCACCTGCCAGGACAGGCCGAAGCGGTCCTTGAGCCAGCCGCACTGGCTCGGCGCGCCCCCGCCGGCCAGCAGTTGATCCCAATAGCGGTCGATCTCGGCCTGCGTGTCGCAGGCGATGAACATCGAGATGGCCTCCGTGAACTTGAACTGGGGCCCGCCGTTCAGACCCATGAACGTGGTTCCCGCGAGCTGGAACGTGGCGCTGAACACCGGGCCGCCGGGACCCTGGCGATTCATGCTCATCACCCTGGAGCCGGGAAAGATCGAGACGTAGAGATTCACGGCTTCTTCGAGGTTGCCGTCGAACCACAGGAACGGAGTGATCTTCTGCATCAGAGCATCCTCCAGCCGACACGCTGAGGTCAGGGAAAGAACCAATGCGCGACACGACTCTCGACGCCAGAATAGATGATGAGCACGGCCGCAACGTCGAACGCAGCATGAACGGCTGCCGGGAACCACAGCTGGCGCGTCTTCGCGTAGATCGTGCCGAGCACGAGCCCCGTGATTGTGGCCTGTTCCGCACCCGCGAGTCCCTGCTCCGGCAGGTGCCCGATGCCAAAGAACATCGAGGTCCCGATCACCACGAGGACGCGGGTGCGAACGGCGTCGCCGAAGAGTCGGCGAAGGCGCTCGAACAGGAAACCGCGGAAGACCAGCTCCTCCCCGAAGCCGGCGCCGAGGACGACTGCGAACAACATCCCAGGGAGCGCCGTGCGGTTGCCCTCGAGGAAGTGGAAGGCCGGGTTCTGCCCCGGCCCACCCAGTATTGGCATGACGACCGACTTCATCACCAGTTTGAGCGCGACGCCGGTGATGAATCCGACCATGAGCGTAAGCGGCCAGTGACGCGGGCGAACCAGCCCGAGTTCGCGCAACGGCGTGCGTGAGCGCCACGCCCACAGCAGCGGGAACGCGGCTCGAAGTGGACCGAGGAGGGAGGAGAACAGCACCACGACGAGCCCCGCGACCACACCCAGGGGACCGAAACCGCGAAGCGACGCCGCGATGCGGTCATCGCCCGGCGAATCGGTTCGGGTGGAGGGCTCCTCGGGTGGAACCGCCGAGAGCATCAGGCGCACTCCCGCGAGTTTGGCGCGACGCCCGGAGCAGCAGCGTGTCGCGGCTGATCCGTGGACGTATCGAGAGCACGCAACATAGCGTAGAGTCAGTAGTTGCGTTGTGCTCGGAAGATTGCGTATGAGCACCGGGAAGGCCGTAAGTCGTTGTCACCTAGTCGTGATGGGCGGGCGAAGTCGTTAGAAATTGGCCCGCGCGCAATTTCCCGAGCACAAGGCAGTAGTTGAGGGAATCACATCACTCTAGGAGGGGAGCGGGCCGAATGAATCACGCACGAGGCACAGGGCAGGCGATGCCGGCTGCCCTGATCGTGCTTCTCGCCTCCCTCACGACCCCGCACGCCCACGCGGCGACCGCCCGTCCGGGCAAGACGCTACGCATTTTCGCCGCCGCTTCGCTCGCGGAATCGTTCGGGGAGATCGTCCGGCTCTACGAGCGTGGCCACCCGGGAACCGCGGTCCAGCTCAATCTCGCCGGCTCGCAGCAACTCGCGGTGCAGCTGGAACAGGGCGCGATCGCTGACGTGTTTGCCCCCGCCGACGAACACTGGATGGCCTACGCCCGCGACCGCTCGCTCGTGAGTGGCGAGGTGACCGTGTTCGCACACAATCGGCTGATCGTCATCGTGCCGCGTTCAAACCCGGCGCGGGTCGGTTCGCTCCGCGACCTGACGCGACGTGGCGTCAAGCTGGTGCTCGGCGCGGAAGCGGTGCCAGTGGGCCGGTACAGTCGCGACGTACTGCAGAATCTTTCGAAGGCCAAGGACTTCCCCTCCGACTTCGCTGCCCGTGTGCTCGCGAATGTCGTCTCCGAGGAGGAGAACGTGAAGTCGGTCGTGGGTAAAGTTCAGCTGGGCGAAGCGGACGCGGGGATCGTCTATCGCTCTGACGTCACGCCCGCCCTGTCTCGCTACGTCCGCGTCTTCGAGATCCCGGACTCGGCAAACGTGCTGGCCGCCTACGCCATCGCCGTGACGAGCAGCTCAAGGCTGCCCGAGGAGGCGCGTGAGTTCGTGGCCCTCGTGTTCTCGCGGGCGGGCCAGCGGATCCTCGAGCGTCGCGGCCTGCTACCGGTCTCTCGACCCTAGTCAGCGGCGCCGTGCGCTGGTGAGCGATCGCGCGAGCAGCTCGCGGAGTGCCGCTTCCGACGGCAAGCCCGTGGTTCGGCCTGTCGCGTCCGGATAGAGCCTGCAGCCGGGTCCGGTGCCCACGGGCTCTCCTCCCGCGTCCATACCATCCACGAGGATCGTTGGCGATCCCCAGGTGCGCAAGGACGACGGCGTATCCTCGGCCGTGGAGTCCACTTCATCGAAGTCACACTCGAGCCCGCTGCGCTCGAGCGTGCGGCGCAGCAATTCTCGGGCGGACGCAGCGTGAGGGCAGCCGCCGAATGTGATCAGCTGGATCCTCATGCGCCCACCCTAAGACATGGTGGTGTGTGATCGAGCAACGGATTCGGCCATGGCCGTCGGAATTGGCTGGTCGTTGACCGCGTCAGGACATGGGTTCTGCAAACCGCACGCCATTCTGTAGATTGGAAGGAACGCAGTGTCCGCCCGGGTCAGCCTGCTCTCATGTTGAACGGCACAGCTTTACTGCGAAACGATTCGCAGTTCGCGTCGCCAGGTCGCTCAGCCTCTCAACCAGCGGCGCGCCGTCTCATCGTCGTCGAAGATCTCGATCAGGATCTGCGGATTGTCGTTGAGCGTCCGGAACATGCTCGCCATTCCCAGCTGCACGGAGGAGCTCACGATGATCGCCGACTTGAACGAGTTCGGGAACCGGCGCGCGCGCCGGTCCTCCGCGAGAGCCTGCACGTCGAGATAGGAGATCCTCACTTCGGTCACGGCGCGCAGGTCCGCGAGCCGATGCGGGACGCGATCGCGACCCTGCTCGATCCGGTCGGCAGCAGCGCTCAGCGCGACCAGGTCTTCGCCCGTGAGCACGCCCGACATCGTGACGCGCACGAAATCCGGTTCTTCCACCATCGCGAAGCTCATGGGCCACCTCCCCGCTCGCAGCGGACCTCGCCGCCGGGCGGGCACTCCGGCTCGTGCAGGCGCTCGAGGCTCCCGACACTCCCCAATCCCGAGGAGCTTCGCCGCGAGTTCGATGCCCTGACCGCGAACCACCTCGGGCTGAACACCGTGCGCCAATCCTTCCGCATGACCCGGGCCGCTAGGTTCCGAGGCCGCGCAACTTCTTGGCAGCGGAGAGCTCGCGAAGCGCTCCCTTCCCCACCCATCGCGCGGTCGCGTCCGAAGCGGCCGCGAGGCGTCGGGCCATCGCCAGCGAGGCGGCGTGCAGCGCCGCGTTGCGCAGGCCGACGGCGCGCAGCGCCCAGTTGACGCCCTTCTTCACGAAGTTGCGCTCGTCTGTCGCCGCAGCTTCGATCAGCCGAAGTCCGGCGAGGAACGGGGTGTCGGGCGAGTGCTTGTCGTGGAGCGCCAGGCTTGCGAGCAACGCGAACGCCGCGCGTTTGCCGAACTCGTTACGCGACCGGCTCCAGGCTGAGATCTTCTTCCAGGAGTGAGGCGAACGGTCAAACAGGCAGAAGCACGCGGTGTCGCAGATCGCCCAGTTGTCGAAGTCCCGGCGCCAGTCGTCCATCTGCGCCGGCGTCAGCTCCGCCGGATGGTCCACGAGCGTCGCCAGCATCCGCGCTTCATACCGATCGGTCTTCCACAGCGCCAGCGCGAGCTCGTGATTCCGGCCCAGGGGCTTCGCCAGCACCTTGAGGTTCGCCATGGAGACGCCGTATGCGTTTCTCGCCGTGATCCCGAAGCGCGTGAGGTTCTGGCGGTCGTGCGCCGAGCTCTTGCGCTCGAGCCCGGCCAGCGCTTCGCGCAGGAGCGCTTTCACCGGCGGCGGCGTGGCTACTGGAGGCGCCACGGCGGCGCGATTTCGGGAGCCGCTCGCGGCCGCCAGCTTCCTCGTGGGACTCGTCACGCGTTTCCTTCCGGTCGGCTTCGCTTTCCGCACCGCCATGCAAGCCTCCTCCAAGTGTCCCGTCCCAGGAGTGACTTGTCTCCAAGGACGCCGCTGCGCCCGATCCTGCAAGGCGCGACGACGAAGTCGTATCAAGAAGATACGTCGAGGAGGAGCAACGCAGCAGGGCGGGTGCAGCGGCGTCCGACTGACAAGGTACTCCTCGGACGTGACACTAGGTCGGCTTCGAGACGATGCGGTCGAGCGCGTCGAAGCTCGCCGCCACGCCGGTCTCCATGGGCGACTGGAGCACGCCATCCCGGATCTCCTTGTTGTCGTAGCGCACGTCCATGATGAGCGTGGTCTTCCCACCGGACTCCACGAACGTCACCGTCGCGATGGCTTCGCCCGGATACCACGGATCGTCGAACTTCTCGCTCGTCACCACGCGCTCACCAGGGATGATCTCGAGATAGACACCACCCATGCCCATCTCGTGCCCATCCGATCCTCGCCACACGTAGCGGTAGCGCCCGCCGACCCTCAAGTCGATATCGCAGACGGGCATGGTCCAGCCGCCGAACACACCAAGCCAGCGCTTGAGGAGTTCCGGTTTGGTGTAGGCCTCGTAGACGAGCTCTCGAGGTGCGTCGAACACGCGCGTCATGCGGATCTCCCGGTCGCTGGGCGTGCTCACGGTGAGCTGGCCGACGGTCTTCATGGCTGCTTCCTCACTTTGCGCCTTCGGCGTGGCGAGCGTTGGAGCTTCATCTCTTCCAGCACTGCGTCGAGCTGCAGGTAGCGCGCTTCCCAGAACTCGCGATAGCGCTCGAGCCATTTCGTGGCGTCGGCGAGCGGCTGCGCTTCGAGCTTGCGCGGACGCCGCTGGGCGTTGCGTCCACGCGAGACCAGTCCCGCGCGCTCGAGCACCTTCAAGTGCTTGGAGACCGCCGGCTGGCTCATATCGAACGGCGCCGCCAGCTCGGTCACCGAGGCCTCTCCCGTCGCCAGCCGGGCCAGGATGGCCCTACGGGTCGGGTCGGCGAGCGCAGTGAACGTGGCATCGAGCTGCTCGGAGCTCTGCTTTCCATAACTTCGTGGTTGCATAACTACTAGATTATGTACGAGCAAACGCCGCGTCAAGGTCGAAACGCGACCTGGTTGCAACCCACAGCCTGACAGTGAGATGGCGGAATCGCTCGCGGCCGGGGCCACGTCGCCGCGACGAGGCGGCGGCCATGCGACTGTGCTAGCGTGCGAGTGACGCTCATCCGTGTGTCCGCCGCAGCCGGGGATGATCCCGGGCCTGTGCGCGGACCCGTGACGATCCTCTCCCCCGATAAGGCTCCTGCATGGCGCTCAGCAACGGTTCACGGCTCGGTCCATACGAGATCCTCTCGCCACTGGGTGCAGGCGGCATGGGCGAGGTCTACAAGGCCAGGGATACGCGCCTCGAGCGCGTCGTGGCGGTGAAGGTGCTGCCCTCGCACCTCGCGGAGCGCCCCGAGCTGCGCCAGCGCTTCGAGCGCGAGGCGAAAGCCATCTCGAGCCTCTCCCATCCGAACATCTGCACGTTGTTCGACATGGGACGCGAGGGCACGACCGACTTCCTCGTCATGGAATACCTCGAGGGCGAGTCGCTCGCCGAGCGACTGACGCGCGGGCCACTGCCCGCCGACCAGGCGCTCCGAGTCGGTATCGAGATCGCCGCCGCACTCGACAAGGCCCATCGCCAGGGCGTGGTCCACCGGGATTTGAAGCCGGGCAATGTGATGCTCACGCGCTCCGGCGCCAAGGTGCTGGACTTCGGGCTCGCGAAGATCGCGGCGGGCCCCACGTCCAACAGCGGCATCGAGTCGCTCACCTCGCTGCCCACGGCGCACGGCGCCGGCTCCCCGTTGACGAGCGAGGGCACGCTGCTCGGCACGTTCCAGTACATGGCGCCCGAGCAACTCGAGGGCGCCGAGGCCGACGCTCGGAGCGACGTGTTCGCGCTGGGCTCGGTACTCTACGAGATGACGGCCGGTCGCCCGGCGTTCCAGGGGAAGAGCCGCGCCAGCCTGATCTCGGCGATCATGTCGGCCGAACCCCAGCCGCTGCACGTGCTGCAGCCGATGGCGCCGCCGGCGCTCGATCGCGTCATACGCACGTGCCTCGCCAAGGATCCCGACGCGCGCATCCAAACCGCGCACGACGTCATGCTCCAGCTCCAGTGGATCGCCGAGGGCGGCTCGCAAGCCGGCGTGCCCGCACCGGTGGCCGCGCGGCGGCGGAGCCGCGAACGGTTGGCGTGGATCCTCGCGGTCGTCTGCGGGCTCGCCGCGGCGGCACTCGCGTTCGTGGCCGGGCGAAGCTACAAGCCTGTCGAGCAATCCACGTTTCTCCACATCGCGCCACCTGCGACGCTGGCGCAGATGGGCTCCCCGCGCGTCTCGCCGAACGGACGCTTCGTCGCGTTCGACGGCTTCGATTCTACAGGCCGTGCCAGCGTCTGGGTGCGGCCGCTCGGGTCAGCGACCGCCGAACCCATCCCCTCCACCGAAGGCCTCACCGCGCGACCGTTCTGGTCCCCGGACAGCCGCTACATCGGATTCATGGCCGGAGGGAAGCTCAAGAAGGTGCCGGTCACGGGTGGCCCCGCGCAAACCATCTGCGACGCCCCCACCGGATACGACGGTGGCTGGTCGCGAGCCGGCATCATCCTGTTCGATGGCGGAGGCGCGGATCCACTCCGCCGTGTCTCGGCCGCGGGCGGTGTGTCCTCGGTGGCGGTGGCCACGGATTCTGGAGCGGTCGGCTGGCCGGAGTTCCTTCCCGACGGCCGGCACTTCCTCTACGTCCTGCTCAAGAATTCGGGCGCGAACGAGATCTGGCTCGGGGACCTCAAGACCGGAAAGCGAAAGTTCCTAGCTGCGGGCGGCAGCCGGGCGGTTTATTCGCCTGCCGGCTACCTGCTCTACCTCAAGGACCGCACGCTCATGGCGCAGGCCTTCGACGCCCGCTCCGCTCGCGTTCGCGGTGAGGCGGTCCCCGTGGTGGACGGCGTCGGTGGCGGTGGCAACGGGCTCGCCCACTTCTCGGTCTCGGACAACGGCATTCTGGTGTTCTCGAGCGTCGGCGCGACCAATGCCTCTCAGCTCGTGTGGTTCGATCGCCGAGGCACCAACCTCTCGGCCGTAGGGCCACAGGGCAGTCTAGCCAATTTCTCGATGTCCCCGGACCAGAAGCGCATCGCGATCCGATCTACCGACGCGCAGACCGGGAACCGCGACATCTGGATTCTGGACCCGGAACGGGGCACGAACACGCGCTTCACGTTCGATCCGTCCGCTGAAAACGGCCCACGCTGGTCGCCAGACGGCACACTCATCGCCTACAACTCCGATCGCGGGGGTGGCGTGAGCAACCTCTACTGGAAACGTTCGAGCGGGACCGGCGCGGAGGAGACGCTGCTCGTCAGCCCGAACTCGAAGTCCATCTCGAGCTGGTCACGGGACGGACGCTACGTGGCCTACGCGGAGGTCGATCCCTCGACGGGCGTGGACATGTGGGTGCTGCCGCTCCAGGGCGACCGAAAGCCGATCCGCTTTCTCGCCACCCAGTTCACCGAGGGACAGACGGACTTCTCGCCCGATGCGCGCTGGCTGGCCTACACGTCAGACGAGTCCGGGCGGTTCGAAGTCTACGTCCAGGAGTTCCCGGGCCCTGGCGGCAAATGGCAGGTCTCGACACGGAGCGGATTCCAGCCGCGCTGGAGTGCGGACGGGCGCGAGCTCTTCTACCTCGCCACCGACGGGCGGCTCATGGCGACGAGCGTCTCGACCGACGGAGGTTTCAGCGCCGGGGTTCCGATGCCGCTATTCAATACCCGACTCGGGCTCAGCAGCGCGATCTCGCAATACGCACCGTCTCCGGATGGCCAGCGCTTTCTCGTGCTGACGCAGGAGGGCTCCGCCGCGCTCCGGCCGCTCAACGTGATACTCGATTGGAACGCGGACCTCAAGCGACACTGACCACCACCAAACGACCCATCGCCGGAACCACACCCCCCGGCGCTTTCCTGAAAGGCCGCGCTGCCCACCCGCGGGCCCCACCTCGCACCCCTCTGGAGACCTCGATGCCGTTGGCCGCCGGTTCGCGTCTGGGCCCCTATCAGATCACCTCCGCGCTCGGCGCGGGCGGCATGGGCGAGGTCTATCGCGCCCGCGACACGCGGCTCGATCGTGACGTGGCCATCAAGGTCGTGACCGAACAGGTCGCCATGACGCCCGAGCTGAAAGCCCGCTTCGAGCGCGAGGCGAAGGCGATCTCGAGCCTGAACCACCCGAACATCTGCACGCTATACGACGTGGGTCACCAGGACGGCGTGGACTTCCTCGTGATGGAGCTGCTCGAGGGCGAATCCCTCGCCACCCGGCTCGAGCGCGGGCCTCTGCCCGCGCAGGAGCTGCTCCGCATCGGCATCCAGGTCGCAGACGCGCTCGACAAGGCGCACCGCCAACGCCTCGTTCACCGAGACCTGAAGCCAGGCAACATCATGATCACGCGGGCCGGCGCCAAGCTCCTCGACTTCGGTCTCGCGCGACCGGTCGGCCTCGG
>JAHFBW010000308.1 GCA_023249845.1 Candidatus Eiseniibacteriota bacterium | reverse complement strand
CATCCGCGCGCTGCCCGGCGTCGCCCAAGTCGAGCTGGCGGGCTCTTTCAGGCGCCGCCGCGAGACCGTCGGGGACCTGGACCTGCTCGTCACGGGCGGCGACGCGGCACAGGTGATGAAAGCGTTCACGAAGCACGCCTCGGTCGCCGACGTGTTGGGACACGGCGACACCAAGTCGAGCGTGCGGCTCACGGCCGGGCTCCAGGCCGACCTGCGCCTCGTGCCGGAGGAGAGCTTCGGCGCCGCACTCCTCTACTTCACGGGCTCCAAGGAGCACAACATCGAGTTACGAAAGCTCGCGATCGAGAAGGGCATGAGCTTGAACGAGTACGGGCTCACGAAGGGTGAGCGCACCGTGGCCGCACGCACCGAGGCCGACGTGTACAAGGCGCTCGGGCTCGCTTGGGTTCCGCCCGAACTGCGCGAATCGCGCGGCGAGCTGGAGCTTGCCCGGCACGGCCGGCTCCCCAAGCTCCTCGAACTCGACGACCTGCGCGCCGACCTGCACATGCACACCACGCGCAGCGACGGCCGTGATTCGATCGATGCCATGGTCGAGGCCGCGATCGCGCACGGCTACGAGTACATGGCCATCACCGAGCACAGCAAGGCACTCGCCATGGCCAACGGATTCGACGCGGCGCGCGTGCGGAAGTCGGTGGGTGAAATCGAGGCCGCGCGCAAGCGCCACCCGAGCATTCACATCCTCCATGGCCTCGAAGTGGACATCCTCTCCGAGGGCGAGCTGGACCTGGACGACGAGACGCTCGCGCTCTTGGACTGGGTGATCGTGTCCATCCACTCTCGTTTCGAGCAGCGCCCCGACGTGGCCACGGCGCGCGCGCTCAAGGCCGTGTCCCACCCCGCCGTGCACGCGTTCGGACATCCCACCGGCCGGCTGATCGGTTCGCGCGAGCCGGTGGCGTTCGACGTGGAGCGCGTGGCCGAGGCGGCCGCGACCCACGGCGTGGCCATGGAGATCAACGCCTCGCCCGACAGGCTGGACCTCTCGGACGTGAACGCCCGCGCGGCACTCGAAAAGGGTTGCCGATTCGTGATCGACACCGACGCGCATGCCGTTGGACAATTGGACAATCTGCGATTCGGGGTGTTCCAGGCTCGTCGCGCCGGACTCACGCAGGCCGACGTATGGAACACGCGCTCTTACAGCGAGTTCGAGGGCTGGAGGCGCGGGCGACGCGAATCTGGTGTGGTGCGGCGCAAGGCGACGGAGCCAAGTGCCGCTAAGCCCGGGCCAAGGCCCGGGAGATCCGCCACGGCACCCGCCGCGAAGTCCGCCGCGAGGTCCAAGACCCAGCCCGCCGCCAAGCCCCGGGCGAAGGTTGCGAAGCCCTCCCGGACCACGGCTCGCCCCCGCAAGAAAGGCTGAAAACGCGCCGTTCTTGACGTTCGTCGAGCGCACCGGGCTGTTAGGCTCCGCGAGTCGCGAGTCCCTCGACCCCAAGCCGAAGAATCGGAGACTGCCGTGGTCCCCCGCATCCGTGCACTGCTCGCCGCCGCCCTCCTGGTTTCCGCTGTTGCGCTTCCCGGCTTCGCCTCCGTGCCCGCGCCGCCGCCGATCTCGACGGTGCCCTCGTGCTTCGCGACCTGTCCCCTGGGCGACATGCACATCGTCGTCATCGTGCGCGATCTCGCGAGCAATCCGATCTTCGGCGCTTTGGTCGTCCTGGACTTCTCGGCGTGCCCGAACGCCTACGTGTGCACGTCTCCTGCCGGGGACCCCTACGTCTACGACCCGCTCTCGCGCACGATCCGCATGACGACCGACGCGTCCGGTAAGGTGGACTTCCCGCTGCGCGTGGGCGGCGGCTGCGGGCCGGGCGGCGTCAAGATCTACGCCAACGGCGTGTTCCTCCAGTCCTACGCGCTCGCGTCACCGGACCAGACCGGGAACGGCATGGTGGTGTGTTTCGCCATCGACACCGACTGCGATGTCTTCTCGAGCAAGCTGGGCACCGGGGACCCGACCGCCGATTTCGACTGCGATGGCGATGTGGACCTCGATGACCAGCTCACGATGAACCTGCATGGTTCGCATTCGTGCCATGGCATCGTGGACCCGGCCAAGCGCAGCGACTGGGGCCGGGTGAAGGCGTTCTACCGTTGACCCTCACGCGGGCCGGGTCTCCCCACAGCCCGAGTCCGACGCGGGGCAAGCGCGGGGCCGATGGCGATCGCCACCGGCCTCGTCGTTTCGCGGGCCTGAGCGGGCGTCAGCCCAACTTCTCGGCCACGCTCTTGGCCTGCAGGAACAGCAGCAGGTAGTCGCGCCCGCCCGCCTTGCTGTCGGTGCCGCTCATGTTGAAGCCGCCGAACGGGTGGCAGCCCACCATGGCGCCTGTGCACTTGCGGTTCAGGTACAGGTTGCCCACGAAGAACTCGTCGCGCGCGCGCTGCAGCTTGGCGGCGTTCTTCGTGTACACGGCGCCAGTCAGCCCGAACTCGGTGTCGTTCGCGATGCGCAGCGCGTCGTCGTAGTCGCGCGCGCGCACGATTGCGAGCACCGGCCCGAAGATCTCCTCTTGCGCGATGCGCGCAGTGGCCGGCACGTCGTCGAACACCGTGGGCTGCACGAACCAGCCCGCCTCGCCCGGCACGCGGCCGCCGCCCAGCAGGAGCTTGCCCTCCTGCTTCCCCACCTCGATGTACTTGAGGATGCCGTTCATGGCGCGCTCGCTCGCCACCGGTCCGATGTAGGTGCCGTATTGCGCGGGGTCGCCCTGCTTCACGAGCTGCGCGATCGCGGGCATGAGCCTGGCGACGAACGCATCGTGCACGGAGTCCACCACGATGGCGCGCGAACACGCCGAGCACTTCTGGCCGCCAAAGCCGAACGCGCTCTGCGCCACGCCGAGTGCTGCGGCATCCAGGTCCGCCTCGTCGTCCACGACGATGCCGTCCTTGCCGCCCATCTCGGCCACGACGCGCTTCAACCATTTCTGCCCCGGCTGCACCTCGGCCGCGAGCTTGTTGATGCCGATGCCCACGTCCTTGGAGCCGGTGAACGACACGAACCGCGTCTTCGGGTGGCGCACGATCTGGTCGCCCACCACGCTGCCGTCGCCGGTGACGAAGTTCAACACCCCCGCGGGGAGGCCGACCTCCTCCATGAGCGCCACGAACTGCCACGCGATGCCGGGCGTGTCGCTGGCCGGCTTCAGCACCACCGTGTTGCCGGTGACGATCGCGGCCGTGGCCATGCCGACGCAGATGGCGAGCGGGAAGTTCCACGGCGGGATGACCGCGCCGACGCCGAGCGACAGGTAGACCATCGAGTCCTTCTCGCCCGGCAGCTGGGTAAGTGGCGGCGGATTGTCGTAGCGCAGCATCTCGCGCGCGTAGTACTCCATGAAGTCGATGGCCTCGGCGGTGTCGGCGTCGGCTTCGTTCCAACTCTTGCCGATCTCGAGCGTCATCCACGCCGAGAAGTGGTGGCGCCGCGCCTTCATGCGCTTGGCCGCCTCCACGAGATACGCGGCGCGCTCGTCCGCGGGCACTCGCGACCACGTCTTGAACGTCTCCGCGGCCGCCTCCACCGCCTGCGACGCCTGCTCCTTCGTGCCCGATTGGAACCGCCCGAGCACTTCGGCCGGGCGCGACGGGTTCGTGCTCTCGAACGTCTTCGAACCCTTCAGGCGCTGGCCGCCGATCAACAGTGGATACTCGGTTCCGAGCGTGGCGCGCACGTCGGCGAGCGCCTTCTCATACGCGGCGCGCGCCTCGGGCTTGGAGTAGTCCACGTACGTCGTGGGCGAGTACGGCGGCAGCGAACCCGTCGCCACCGGCGCGATGCGCCCGGAGATGGTGCTGCTCATGAGGTGCCTCCGGCGAGTGGCCGCGGGGGACGGTTCGCCTCGCGACACGTTGGGTCAGAAGGGAGACTTCGAGCGACCGCAGTGTAGCGCAGCGCTCACCTCACCACGACCACGCGTGCGTGCGCAACGCGCGCCCCTTCGGAAAGCCGCAACCAGTGCACACCGGGCGCGAGCCGCGCCTCGGCCAGCGCCAGCGTGTGCCGCCCCGGACCCAGGCCCTGGAGCGGGCGCACGTGCTCGCGTCGCCCCGCCAGGTCCAGCACTTCG
>JAHFBW010000053.1 GCA_023249845.1 Candidatus Eiseniibacteriota bacterium | reverse complement strand
TGCGTTGTGCTCGGAAGATTGCGGATGAGCCCCGGGAAGGCCGTAAGTCGTTGTCACTTAGCCGTGATGGGCGGGCGAAGTCGTTGGAAATTGGCCCGTGCGCAATTTCCCGAGCACAAGGTACCCGATGCAGCGGAGATCCCCTTCCAGATCTCATCACTCCGGCAGCGACTTGGAGTCTTGAAGGGCGGCAGCAACAATTGTCGCAGCACAACGAACGGGTCGCGTCCGCTAGTCGCGATAGGGATCCACCTCGTCCGCCCCGGCCATCGCCACGCCGATCGGCCGCAGCCGATGGAGGATCCTCACGGTCTCCGCGTGGTGCGCCAGCACCTCTGGCAGCCGCTTGTAGCAGTGGGGGGATTCGTCGGTGCCCGCCCCGCGTAGCTCGACGCCGCGCTCGCGCACCCACGACCGCATCATCTCGCGCGAGATCGCGCCGGGCCGCAGTATCTCCCCCGTGCGCCGGTCCACGCGACCGCGCGCCGCCGTGCGGCTCATGACGCGACCCGCGCCGTGGACGGTGCTGTAGTAGGCCGCGCGCGACAGCGACGACTCGACGCCCTCCAGGATCACTGCGTCGTCGCCCATGGAGCCGCCCACGAACCCTTGCTGGCCGGGGAACGCCGGCGTGGCGCCTTTCCGCACCACCCAGAGTCGCTCGCCATGGTGTTCCTCGAGCCACGCGAAGTTGTGGTGGTTGTGCACTTCCTCGCGCACGCGCGTTCCGAGCAGGCGCACGACCTCGTCGCACACCCAGTCGCGCCCGGCGTAGGCGTAGGCGCCCGCGAGCCGCATCGCCGCGAGGTAGTCGTCGAACAGGGGCTTCCCGCGATGGATCACGAGTGGCGGCACGTCCATGCCGTCCTTCGCCCCGCCGGCGCGCAGGAAGTGCGTGGCGAGCTTGTGGCCGAGGCCGCGCGAGCCGAAATGCACACCCACCCAGACCCTGTCCTGCTCGTCGGTGAACAGGTCTACATAGTGGTTGCCCGAGCCGATCGTGCCGAGCTGGTCGCGGGCGAGGCTCGTGAGCTTCCCGGCCGCCGGCAGCCGCCACTCGTCGCGCTCGAACACGGCCGAGTCCACGCGCTTCTTGTTCTTCTGGCCCATGCCGAACGACAGCCGCTTCCAGATGTCGTCCATGAGCGTGGCGATGCGGGCGCGCGCCTCGCTCCCGGGCATGTCGGTGAGCACGGCTTTGTTGCCGCAGCCGATGTCGTAGCCCACTCCAGAGGGCGAGATGGCGTCCTTGTACACCACCACGCCGCCGATGGGCACGGCGTAGCCCAGGTGATGGTCCGCCATCAACACGGCCGCCGCGGCGCTCGCACGACAGCGCTGGATCTGCGCGAGCGCACCGGCGTCCACGGGTTCGCCGAACACGGGCACATCGCCGATCACCTGCATGCGTGCATCATCCCGCAGGCGAAGGGCTAGCGGAAGCCGGCGCGTGCGACGCAGGACCTATCGCTTCGCGCGGCCTCGCATCATCGCCAGGTAGACCAGCGACGCGATGCCGAACCCCGCGAACCACGCGTACGAGTAGATCGATCTCCACAGCGGTGCGACGTTCGGGAATGCCAGCGGGAATGCCGCGGCAAGGAAACCGGGTGCGCACGGCGCCACGCCCGCCACCAGCGCCACGAGAGCCGCGGGATTGAAGCCGCCGGCGTACTCGTACCGGCCGCCGCGGCGGTAGAGGTCGGTGACGTCGAGTTCCCGGCGGCGCAGAACGAAGTAGTCGGCGATCAGGATGCCGCCGATCGGGCCGAGTAGCGCCGAGTAGCCGATCAGCCACGTGAAGATGTAGCCCTGGCTCGAGGCGAGGAGCTTCCATGGCATCATCGCGATGCCGGCGAGCGCCGTGATGAGGCCGCCAGTGCGGAAGCTGATGAGTCGCGGCGCGGAGTTGCTGAAGTCGTTCGCGGGCGATACCACGTTCGCTGCGAGATTCGTGGTGAGCGTGGCGATCGAGAGCGCGAGCATCGAGAGCAGCACCGTGAACGGCCCGCCGATGCGGCCGAGGAGCTGCACAGGATCCCAGACCACGTGGCCGCCCGGGAAGATGATCGCCGTGGCGCTCGTCACCGCCACGCCGATGAATGCGTAGAGCGTCATGGTGGGCGGCAGGCCGAGCGCCTGACCGACGACCTGGTCGCGCTGCGAGCGCGCGTAGCGCGTGAAGTCGGGGATGTTGAGCGACAGCGTGGCCCAGAAGCCGACCATGGCCGTGAGCGACGGGAAGAACACCCTCATGAACTCGGGGCTGGTCGCGAACTTCGAGGGCTGCGAGAGGATGGGGCCGAACCCGCCCGCCTTGGTGTAGGCCCAGCCCAGGAGCGCCAAGCCGACGATGATCAGGAATGGCGCCGACATGCTTTCCAGCCACTTGATGCTCTCGGTGCCCTTGATGATGAACCACACGTTCAAGGCCCAGAACACAAGGAAGCCCAGCGCCTCGCCGGTCGAGAGCCCGAGCCCCGCGGGCAGGATCGCCGGCAGCGTCTCCACGCCGGGCCACATCTGCTTCGCGAGCTGATAGAGCGCGGCCCCGCCGAACCAGGTCTGGATGCCGAACCAGCCGCAGGCCACGAGCGCGCGCAGCAGCGCGGGCACGTTGGCGCCGAGCACACCGAAGCTGGCGCGGGCGAACACGGGGAACGGGATGCCGTAGCGGGCACCGGCGTGTGCGTTCAGGAGCATCGGCAGCAGCACGATCGAGTTGCCAAGGAAGATGGTCCACATGGCCTGCGACCACGACATGCCCGAGTCGATCAATCCCGAGGCCAGCGTGTAGGTGGGGATGCACACGCTCATGCCGATCCACAGCGCACAGTAGTGCCACCAGTTCCACGTGCGCTTGTCAGCACCGACCGGAGCGAGGTCGGGATTGGTGAGCGCGTCCGAGGGTGCTGCGTTCGGGGCGACGGCCATGGCACCTCCCTGTGTAATCTCGCAGTCTCGGCGAGGCGGCGAGGATAGCGTGCTACCCGAGGCACTGTCTCGCACACTCTCGAATCCGGCCGGGCCTGCCCGCGCCGGTGAACAGCTCGCGAGCGCACCGCGTGTGCGGGCACCCCGCATCTCGCTACCTCACGCGTTTGCCGCCCTTCATGACGAACCGGACGCTCCGCATGGCATGGACGTCCCGGGTCGGGTCGCCCTCTACCGCAACGAGGTCCGCGAGCAGCCCGGGTGCGATCCGCCCCAGCCGGTCGTCCAGCCGGAACACCTTCGCGTTGACGCTCGTGGCCGAGCGCATCGCCGCGAGCGGCGCCATGCCGTACTCCACCATCACCTCCAGCTCGCGCACGTTGTCGCCGTGCGAGAACACGCCCACGTCACCGCCGAATGCGATGGTCACGCCCGCGGCGAGCGCGGCGCGGAAACTGTCGCGCTTCTTCAGCAGCGCCGCGGTGGGTGCCTTGACACCCTTCACCCAGCCGTCGAAATAGGTGGCGTAGGCCTCGGATGCCGCAAGCGTGGGGCAGAGAGCGGTGCCGTGTTGGCGCATGAGTCGGAACACCTCGGGCGTCCCGCCGTCTCCATGCTCGATGGTCTCCACGCCGGCGAGCGTGGCGCGCCGCATGCCCTCGGACGTCGCGGCGTGCGCCGATACAGGCCGGCCGGCGTCGTGCGCGGTCTCCACGAGCACGTCGAGCTCCCGCTGGCTGAACGTGGGGAGCGCTTCGCCGTGCGGGCCCCAGCGATAGTCGGCGTAAACCTTGATCCAATCGGCGCCGTGCCCGACCTGGCTGCGTACGACGCGCGCCACCTCCTCGACCCCGGTCGCCTCCTCGGCGCCCTGGAGCGGCTCGAACGCGTACGCCGCGCGATGCGGCGCATAGCTCCCGGTAGCCACGATCGCGCGCGTCGTGCTGAGCACGCGAGGGCCGGGCACGACGCCGCGCTCGATGGCGCGTGCCAGCTGCACGTCGGCGTCCCACGCGCCCTCGCTGCCCAGGTCGCGCGTCGTCGTGATCCCTGCCTCCAGCGTGGCACGCGCGTGCGCCACGGCTTCCGCCATGCGATAGGTGAGCGGCTCCTTCAGCACCTGGTCGTCCCACAACGTCTCGTTGTAAGGATGTAGGAACAGGTGCGAGTGGCCCTCGATCAGCCCCGGCAGCAGCGTGGCTCCGGGCAGCTCGATGCGTTCGGCGTCGGCCGGCACGCGCAGGGTGTCCGCGCGCCCCACAGACTCGATGTGCTGCCCGCGCACCACAACCGCCCAGCCGCGTTTCGGCGCATCGGCCACGCCATCCCACACGGCGTCGGGCACGAGCATGATGGGACGCGGGTCCGGTGGTGCGACTGTGCCCTGCGCGTGTGCCCCAGTGATGAGAACCAGCGCACCGATCATCAGGAACATCGAGACTCGTGGCGCGCGGCGTGTCATGGGCGGCCCCTGGAACAGGTGGATGGGATCGGGCGGACGAAGACATCGAATGTCCGTCGTCCGCGCGTCGCGAGCAAGTTCATCATTGACATGGCATTTCCGCGGGTGGCAGGGTGCCCGCTGATGAATCGCGCGCTCTCTGGCCTTCTGCTCGGTGCTTGCACGCTGGGCACGGCGTTCGCCGCCCAACGGCTCATAGCGCCTTATTCCGGACTCGGGCTCACGCTCTACGTGGCCGTGCTCGCCTCCGCACTGCTCGGCTTCGCGGCCGGCGCCGCGCTCGGAGCGGGAACGCAGGACGGGCCCGGCTCAAGCTCGAAATCAGGCTCGCGATCGGGCTCGCAGGCGGCGCGAGCGCTGCTCCTCGCCGCAGGTTTCACGCTGGTCGCGGCACTCGCGCGCAAGCCGCTGCTGGTGCTCCTCTCTGGCGCCGAGCTGCGGGTTGTCGTCACGCTCACCTCGGTGTTGTTCGCGGGCCTCCCCTGCCTGGGGCTGGGCTACGCGTTCGCCGCCGGACTCGGCGACACACGCGCCGCCGACGCGCTACGCGCCCTCGGCTGGCTGCTGTTGGGTGCCGCGCTCGCGGCGCCGCTCGTGGGCTACGTGCTCGTGCCGCGAGTGGGGCTCACCGTGACGCTGGCGGGGATCGCCGCGGCCGAGGCGATCGTGGCGCTCGTGCGCGGCGCCAGACGCTCGCCCATGCCGGTGGGTGCCGCAGGGCTGGTGGTGCTCCTCACGGCCGGACTTCAGACGGTCAGGCCTGCCGCGGCCGCGCGGATGGGACCGCGGATCCTCGAACTCAAGCAGGGCTTGGGCTCCGAGTACCGCGTGTTCGATCGCGATGGCGCGCGCTACGAACTGGCGGACGGCAGCATCCTCGCCGTCGTGGACACGCTGAGCGGCGACTGCGTCCAGCGCGGGCCCGCGGCACTCGAGCTCTTGAAGCTCATCCGCACCGGCCGCGACTCCATGCTGGTGCTGGGGCTTCGCGGTGGCGCGCTTCCGCTCGCGTTCGCGCGTTCGGGCTGGCGCGTGCGCGTGGTGGAACCCGACCACGACGCCGTCTCGGTCTCGCTCCGGGTGTCGTATCGCCCCGGCGAGATGGCGCTCGAGGCTCAAGACATGCGCCGTTTCGTGCGGCGCGACGCCGCGCGCTACGGAGTCGTCGTGGTGGACGCGTTCGCCAGCAGCGAGCTGCCCTATCCGCTCTGCACGCGTGAGTTCGTCTTCGACGTTGCCAGGCGCCTCACGCCCGACGGCCTGGTCGTGATGGCGGTCGAAGCGCACGGCTGGCGTGATCCGCTCGTTGCCTCGCTCGCCGCCACGCTGCGGGCGCGATTCGCGAACGTGGTGGCACTCCCCACGAGCGAGCCGCAGAACGCGCTCGGCACCATCCTGCTGGTCGCCTCCCACGAGCCGCTGCCACTCACCGACGAACAGCTTCCGGACCCGAGCACTTTCTTCCAGAACCCCGACGCGCTGTGGGTGGTGCAGCAGCAGCTCCACGCCTGGCTCAATCGCTACGAGCCGCCGCGCGAGGGCGCCATGGTACTCACCGACGACAAGAGCCCGGTCGAGGTGTGGGCCGACCGCGTGAACCACGCCGCGCGACGCGAGCTGCACGCGTTCTTCGGGCCGAATGGCGGGAGCTGGTAGAGCCGCTCACCGGCTCATCGGCTCGATCTTTCCACTCACCTCGAGCTCGACGCGGTAGCCCTCGAGCCGGCGCGGGATGCGGCGCTCGGCTTCGGGCGAGCGACGCTCCAGCAGGACGCGAAGCACGGTCTCACCGCTGCCGGACCGGCCCTCGTAGACGCCCACGACGCCGGGGATCGCCATGAGCGAGTCGGCGTGCAGCTCGATGGCGCGCGCGGCGGTCACGATGGGTGCGCCGCCTCCGCCCTCACAGCCTGCGAGCGCGAGGATAGGGAGCGCCAGCAGCACCCACCCTACGTGCCTTGCCTTCACGACCTCCTCCCAAACGAACGCGCCCGCCCCGTTTGCGGCGGGACGGGCGCGATCCGCTAAGCGAGAACCGAACCTAGTTGCCCACCATCGTGGCATTCAGGAACGACAGCACCTGCCCGATCGGGTTCGCGATGGCGGTGCTGGAGCTGCCTGCGAACAGCAGGCCGATCGCGCGCGCGTTCGTGGTCACATCCTGCACCATGAGCGAGCCCGAATCACCGCTGTTCAGGAACCGCTTGCCGTTGTTCTTGACGACGATCTGGCCCGAGTACGTCTTGGTGAACGCCGAACCGCCGGCGCACTCGTTCTCGTACGCCACGCTCACGTTGGCGTTGAGCCCGCTGATCGTGCTGCGCGACAGGCCCGTCGTGCGGCCCGACTTCTTCACCGCCTGGCCCACGGCTGCCGCCTGCGTCGTGGCGCTGATCGTCCCGATCTCGAGGATCGAGCCGTTCGTCTGCACCATGCCCGACGACACCTGGGCGATGGCGCAGTCCACGTTGGAGCCCGGCAAGCTCTTGATGCCTGACAGCGTCGCCACGTTCTGGCCGGTCGCGGCGTTGCACGAGATGTCGATCAAGCCCGGCTGCACCACCGGGTCCCCGGCCTGCGCGACGCGCGAGTTGCCGCCACTCACGATGTCGGCCTCGAGCACGTGGTAGTTGCTGAGCACGTACTGCGAGCCGCCCTTGTTGACGAGCGAGCCCAGCGTGCCGCCGCAGCAAAAGCCGTTGGCCAAGTCATAGCGCCAACCGCCCGACGTGCCCATCTGGATGGGCGGCGTCTGCTTCACGCGGTGGTCCGCCACGGCCATGGCCACGATCTTGCCCGTGACCTCCTCGAACACCTGAACACCCTCGATGGCCGCAGGCAGACGGCCGGCACCGAGCGCGTGCTCGGTCATGACCATGATGCCGAGGTCGCCATTCGCATCGAGACCGGTGGCCGTACCCAGCACGCCGGGGACGCGCATGAGTTCCGCGGTATGCCGATCCTGCACGTCGGCGATCGCGCGCACGGCGGCGTTCGCCATGCTGAGTTCGGCGCCGCCTTTCATGGCGCCCAGGTCGGCGCGCGAAGTCGGTGACAGCGGGTTGCCCTGGTCCTTGCTGCAGCCAGCGAGGAGCAGGGCCGTGGCCGCGACGGCCAGAGTCACGACGAGGGCGGTCCTACGGGGGACGGAGAAGGTCATGTAGCCCTCCATGTAGAGGAAGCGGGGACCTCGTTCACCCGGGTGGCAAGGCTCCCGAGCGTCCGCGGATATTGGCAGATGTCAGCAAACGTTCAACTGGAAAATGCGTTCGGCTCACCCCGCCCCACCCGCCAGGCGGGCGGACTCGGGCAACTTGCGCAGTCGCCACATGGCGACGATGCCGAACGCAGGGCCGGGCACGAGCAGCGCGAACGCCGCTGGCCATCCGGCGACGTCGCGCAGCAGCGGCACCCACCACAGCGTGGCGACCGTGAGCGTGAACCCAAGTGCGAGCTGAAGCGTGAGCGCGGTGCCGACGTACGCGGGGTCGGCGAGCTCCGTGACCATGGTGGAGAACTGCGCCGAGTCGGCCACGACGCTGGCGCCCCACACGAGCGCCACGGCGAGTACCACCCAGAGCGGCGCCACGTTTGCGAGCGGTCCGATCACCAGTGCGCACGTCGCCGAGATGGCCATTGCCAGCGCGGCGCTGCGCGCTCGACCGTAGCGGTCGCTATAGTCGCCCGCCCACCACGAACCCGCGAAGCCCGCGGCGATCACCGCGAACGACCACACGGCGGGGGTCGAGACGGGCGTCGAGCCGGGCGCCGAGCCATGCGAGGCGAATACATCAGAAAGAAACGCCGCGATCCATCCCCACATCGCGTAGAGCTCCCACATGTGGCCGAAGTAGCCCACGCACGCGAGCCTCACGCCGCGGTCGCGCAACACTCTGCCGGTCTGCGTGGGGTCGAAGCGCGCGCGCGGGAACGGGAACGGTCCCTCGTGGACCAAGAGGAGTCCGACGAGCGCGCCCACGGCCGTGAGCCACGACGTGGCGAACACGACCTGGCGCCAGTCGAACGTCGCCAGTCCGCGGACGAGGTGCGGCGCCGCGGAGCCGAGTGTAAGTGCGCCCACCATGATGCCAAGCGCGCGCCCGCGGTCGGCGCGGAACCAGGTTGCCATGAGCTTCAGGCCCGTGGGGTAGACGCCGGCCAGGAACACACCCGTCAGGAATCGCAGCGGGAGCCCGACCGAGGGCTCGTGCGCGAGGCCGAAGCCGGCGTTCGCGAGTGCGGCGGCCACGGCAGACGCCACGAGCACGTGGCGCGCGGGGACGATGTCCAACAGGTTCGTGATGGCGGCGAGCAGTGCTCCGGCCACGAACCCGAGCTGCACCGAGATGGTGAGCCACGCCGCACCGGCGGGCGACAGCGACCACTCCGCGCGCAGCGCCCCCACCACTGCGGTGCCCGAGAACCACGTGCTCATCGCGAGAAGCGTGGTGATGGCGAGCCAGGTGAGCGCCCACCAGCGCGCGCGCGTGGCTGTCACGGTTGCGTCGGGTCCGCCACCGGCTCGCTGCGACCCGGTCACGTGCGCTGGGCCGCTCACTTGGTGTGAAGTACGGCGCCCAGATGGAAGTCGGAGACCTCGACGCCGCCCAGATTCGGCGCGGACCAGTACGACTGCACCACCAGCGAGAACCTGCCGTCGCCCGTGACCTGGCGGCGAAGCGTTCGCGGGTCGGAGGTGAACAACCGCTGCCCCTCGCTCCACTCGACACGATGCGACTGGCCAGTGTCGAGTCGCACCGGTCCCCACCCCGCCGGCTCGAGCACGGACTTCGGGATGGGATCCTCGGACGTGATGATCGTCACGTTGAGCGTGGGGCCGGGGAACGCCGTGCCCGGCGGATACGAGAATCCACCCAGGATCGTGAGGTCGGTGACGCCGGAGAGTTCGCCCCGGTGATCGCGCCACGCGGCGGAGTTGGCGAGGTTGAACTCGTACACCAGCGCGCGCACGCCGACGTTGAAGTACTGGGTCACGCCGACGGGTTCCGCGACCATCACCACCTGCCGCGACGTCAGGATGCAGCCGGACGAGAGCGTGGCGGCGAGCACCAACAGGACGAGTGGAAGCTTGGACGCGACGCCGCGCACGTCACGTTCGGAGCGCGCGGCGATCCCGGCGACGATGGCGGCATTGAGCAGCATGAAGAGCGCGAGGGGGGCCATGCGCACGACGAGGCCCGCGGCCATCGGCCAGTCGCGCGGCAGCGGCGGCAGGAACGAGGCGGCCAGCATGGACCACGGCGCTGCCAAGGTGGCCGCAAACATGGTTCCGGTGCCGGGATGGCCGAGCAGCGTCTCGACGAGCATCGCCACCAGCGCGAGCCCGGCCACGATGAGATAGCCGCGCGCTGCGCGCTGGCCCCAGCGCGTCATGCTTCTAGGCGCACCTGGGCCGCCCGGGGCGCTCGGGGCGCCCGGTGTGGACGCATCGCTCGCCACGGCATTGCTCGCTTGAGCGGAGGTCGCCTCATTTGGCGTGGACCGATCCAGCGGCTCGCTCAGGGTCGCGCTCCGGCTCAGTCGTGCAGCCCGCCGGGCACCTTGGCGGTGCCCTTGGCGATGCGGTCATTCCACGATTCGAACGGCTTGCCGCGCGTGTCGTCCACCATCGTGATGCATCCCGGCACCGGGCAGACGTGCACGCACAGGTTGCAGCCGGTGCACTCGTCCCAGTCGGCCCACGTCACGTGCACGCCCGTCTCCTTGCGCTTCGCGATCGCGGCGTCGCGCGTGGGGGCCCGGTGTCCCGCGGGCAGCGGGTGCTCGCCGGTGTGGATGCAGTGCACCGACGTGTCGCGGCACGCCACGTAGCACAGGTTGCAGCCGATGCACTTCTCGGGGTCGATGTGCGCCGAGACCTTGTAGTTCAGGTCCAGGTCGCCCCATTCGCTATAGGCGCCGAGCGCTTTGCCGCGCAGCACGTTCACCGAGTTCATGCCCTTGGAGTCGAGGAAGCTCGAGAGCCCGTCGATCATGTCCTCGACGATCCGGAAGCCGTAATGCATGGCGGCCGTGCACACCTGCACACTGGTGGAACCGAGTGCGATGAACTCGGCCGCGTCGCGCCAGGTGGCGATGCCGCCGATCCCCGAGATCGGTACGGTGATGCGCTCGTCTCGGCCCAACGCCGCCACCATGTGGAGCGCGATGGGCTTCACCGCCGGTCCGCAGTAGCCGCCGTTCGTGGAGCGCCTGCCCACCACGGGTTCGGGCACCATCTTGTCGAGGTCCACGGCGGTGATGCTCTTGATCGTGTTGATGAGCGACAGGCCGTGCACGCCCGCCTCCACCGCCGCGACACCCGGCTCCAGGATGTCGCCGATGTTGGGCGTCAACTTGATCAGCACGGGCACGCTCGAGTACTTCACCGCCCAGCCCGCCACCACTTTCAGCACTTCCGGCTCCTGCCCGACCGCGGAGCCCATGCCGCGCTCGCACATGCCGTGCGGGCAGCCGAAGTTGAGTTCGAGGCCGTCCGCGCCGGCGTCGATCGTGCGCTTGATGATCTCCTTCCAGTCCGCCTCGGACTCGACCATGAGCGACACGATCACCGCGTGTTTCGGGTAGCGGCGCTTGACCTCGCGCACCTCGCGCAGGTTCACCTCGAGCGGCCGGTCGGTGATGAGCTCGATGTTGTTGAAGCCCACCATGCGCGTCCCGTTCACGTGCAGTGCGCCGAACCGGCTGGAGGTGTCCACGATCGGGTCGCCGAGCGTCTTCCACACGGCGCCGCCCCAGCCCGCGTCGAACGCGCGCATGATCTGTTCGCCGGTGTTCGTGGGCGGCGCGCTCGCCAGCCAGAAGGGATTGGGGCTCGAGATGCCGGCGAACGAGATCGACAGGTCAGCCATGGGAAGTCACCTGTATCGCGCGGGCATGTGGCCCGCCAGGGTCAGGGGCTCGCGGGCCCCGAGGTGGCGTGTCGGGTGAGCATAGCCGCGGTCGGCGCGAGGCGCTACGCCGGAGGGCCGCCAGGAACCGGAGTTCAGGGCTCCGCAGCTCCGCATCCCGCTATGCGGGCGGCGGAAGCGTGCGGTATCGCCGAAGCAGCCAGCGCCTCCACGCCGCTTGATAACGCGCGAACGCGCGAGCGGGCACGATGCGTGTCTCGTAAGCACGCATGGTCGAATCCCTGATCGAGTAGATCGCGAGCGAACCCTGCATCCACTGGCCGTAGTCGTCGGCCTGCTGCCAGCCGCCGAGCGCAAACTGCGTCGGCGAGAGCCAGCGACCCCAGTGGAATCCGCACGACGTGCCGCAGAACTGGAGCGGGTATTCGACGTTCGCGCCGCGGTCGATCAGCACCGGCTGCGAGTCGGGCTCACCGCCCACCTCCACACTGTCCCCCACGACCATGACGTCCTGGTAGGCGTCCACGTCGAGCAGGTAGCGACCGTCCGGCGACTCGATTCCGAGCAACTGTAACGTGAGGTCGGTGGCTTGCCGGCGCTCGAGGTCTCCCGCGACGCTCCGCCGCGCAGGCGTCCAGCGCTGCGGCCGCACGCCCCACGTGGAGTCCACCATGAATCCCGGCAGCGCCTCGCGCCACATCGCGGTCCACTCCCCGAGTTGAGACGCCCAACCGTTCATGAGCCGGTCGCTGCGGCCGATCTGCAGGCCCTTGGGCTGCGGTGGCGATGGGTGCTGGACTTCGGCCGGGTTGATCGGGGGCGGCGAGCTCTGCACGCCCAGCGTGTCGGCCGACTCGGCGAGCAGGTCTTCGTTGCGGCGTGCGCAACTCATGAGCGCCAGCAGGAGCACATGGACGCCGACACACAACGCCACGTGGATTCGGGGGCGCCGGATCATCACGCCACCTCAGATGCCCCAGTCCCATTGGATGCGGACGCCGTGGCGGTTCAAGACGCCGCCGATCGCGGCGTACGCGCGCACGTCCGGCCCCACGAGCTCGAGCGGCTTGACGCCCGCGCTGCTTCCGCCGCCGCCCGCGACCCATTGCGTCACGGCGGACGTGGTGAGCGCCGTCGTGCGCGCCATCGCGGTGAGCCCGGTCGCCGGGTCGTAGCGATCGATGAGCGTGGCGCGCCGTACGCGGACGCCGCGCTTGACCACGGTCATCATCACCACCAGGTCCACGGGCGGGTGCTCGATGCACTTCTCGCGGAACTCGTCGAGGAACGTGCCCGAGGCGATGAGCGGGCGCACGAGGTCCGCATGCCCGGGCCAGCGCAGCGTGCGCTCGGTCATGGTGCGCACCTTCGGCATCGTCGCGATGAGCGTGCGCAGACCGTCCGAGAGGAACGACTCCATCTCGCCCACGCCCGGCACCTGGACGCGGTCCAGATCGTCGAACACCGGCACGGTCGCGGGCAAGCCGTCGCGCACGACGCGTGCCGGCCGCTTGTACTCCTGGAGCAGATCCTCGACCGACCACGTCACGACGTAGCCATACGGTCGCGAACGGTCCTGCGCGACGCCGCCCACGTAGATGGTGATCTCGTCCGGCACACCCTCCGCGGCGGCGTGCCCGGCGCACAGGTGCGAGAGCCCGGGCGCCAGGCCGCAGTCGGGATAGAGGGTGATGCCGGCGCGCTTCGCGTCGGCGTCCAGCGACAGCGGGTCCTCGACGCAGAAGCTCACGTCCACGAGCGTGCGCTTCGCTTCGATGGCTGCCTGCATGGCGCCGAATCCGAGCTGCGACGGCAGTGCCCCCACCGCGAGGTCGTACTCGCGCAGGCGGCGCGCCATGCCCGACACGTCGGCCAGGTCGGCCTCGACCCAGCGCAAGTTGCCCCGCGGCGCGAGCTCGGGCCGGCGCACGTCGGCGACCTCGATCTGCGTGCTCTCCAGCTTGTACGCCAGGTCGGTGGCGATGACACGTCCCTGCTGGCCACCGCCCAAGACCAGGATCTTCATTCGCGCGCGGCCGTCGCGAGCTCGGCAAGCGGTGCCACCGCTACGCCGTCGCGCTCACCACCCAGGCGTGCAGCATGTTGCGCACCGGGCGGTCTCCGAGTTCACGGCGCAGCGCCGCCACGACGAGCTTTTCGACTTCCTCGTGCGTCGCGCCGCCGCGCTCGCCGATGGCGATCGAGACGGGATTGCCGCGGACGAGCCCCTTGGCCAAGTCCTCGGCGGATTCGGCCATGCTCTCGAACGCCACCGCTTCCACTTTCACATCGTGGAATCCCGCGGCCTCGACGCGTCGCCTGTGTTCCGCCGGATCGTGGTCGCCGAACGGCGTGCGATAGAACGTGGGCGGATCCTGGGGGAACGCGCTCCGCAGGACCTGGTCAGTGATGCGTCCGAACGGGTTTTTCTGGAACGAGTCCCAGGCGCTCATGAGCAGTGTCCCACCCGTCCTGAGCACCCGCCGGGCTTCGAGGAGCGCGCGCGGCTTGTCGGGCACGAACATGATGCCGAACTGCATGACATAGACATCGAACGAGCCATCCGGGAACGGCAGCGACTGGGCGTCCACCGTGCGCCATTCGAGCCGCGGGTCGTGCGGCAGCGCCGCCTTGGCGAAGTCCACCATGGCCTGGTTCAAGTCTGTCGCCACGAGCTGCCCGGACGTGGGCAGGTGGTCGAGCATGCGCCGCGTCACGATGCCGGTGCCGCACGCGGTCTCGAGGACGCGCACGCCCTCGTGGATCGGGATGCGCCGCGCGAGGTCTCGCGCGTAGGGCTCGAAGACGACGGCCCCGAGATGACGGTCGTAGGCGGCGGGAATCCCACCCGTGAAGCTCGCGTGCTGGATGTTGGTCATGGTCATGCTCCTTGGCCGCGGCCGGCTCGCGTGTCGCCCCGCGTTCGAGCGACGACTCCCGGGGAATCTACCTCATCCTGGTCGCACGACGATGGGCCGCGCCATCCCCGTCGATGGTCCGTGGGTCTTATTGCCACCCCGCACCCGAGCCTATAGATTCCCCCGCCGTGCGTATCGCCATCCCACGTGAGACCGCGCCGCGCGAACAGCGCGTGGCCTTGATCCCGGAGATCGTCGCCAAACTCGTGAAGGCCGGCTTCGCGGCCTCCGTCGAGACGGGCGCGGGCTTGCGCGCCGGGCACACGGACGATACGTATCGCACCGCGGGCGCCACGGTGGCCCCCGATCTCGCGTCCTGCGTCGCGGCCGCCGACGCGGTGTTCAAGGTGCGCGAGCCTTCACCCGACGAGATCGCGGCGCTTCCCTTGGGCTCGCTGCTCCTCGGACTGCTCGGCCGCGGCGAGGATCCGGCGCAGGTGCAGCGCTACCAGGCTCGCCGGCTCGGCGTGTTCTCGTTGCACATGGTGCCGCGAATCTCTCGCGCGCAGAAGATGGACGCGCTCTCCTCCATGGCCGCGTGCGCGGGCTACAAGTCGGTGCTGCTCGCGGCGAGTGCTTCGGGCAAGTTCTTCCCGCTGCTCATGACCGCCGCCGGCACCGTGGCGCCGTCGCGTGTGTTCGTGCTGGGCGCGGGAGTCGCGGGGCTTCAGGCGATCGCCACCGCCCGCCGGCTGGGCGCCGTGGTCGAGGCGTTCGACGTACGCCCTGCGGTCAAGGAAGAAGTGCATAGCCTGGGCGCGTCATTCGTGGAGATGTCGCTCGGCGATGCCGGCGTCGGCGCAGGCGGGTACGCGAAGGAGATGGACGAACAGCGTAACGAGCAGATCCGCCAGACCATCGCCGCTCGACTGCCCAACACCGACGTGGTCATCGCCACCGCGTCCATTCCCGGGCGCCGCGCGCCGCTGTTGCTCACTGCCGAGGCCGTTGAGCGCATGAAGCCCGGTTCGGTCATCGTGGACCTCGCCGCCGAGAGCGGCGGCAACTGCGCGCTCACCCAGCCCGACGCGACGGTGGTGCACCAGGGCGTCTCGATCCTGGGCCCGCTCGACTTGGCAGCGACGCTCCCGACACACGCCAGCCAGATGTACTCGCGCAATCTCTACGAGTTGATCGTGCACCTCGCCAAGGACGCCAAGCTGAATCTGGACTGGAGCGACGAGATCACGCGCGGGAGCTGCCTCACATTCGACGGGCGGCCCACCGGCGAGCTCGCCACCGCTGCGAAGGGCGCATGAACGCAGGTCTCATGGCCGAGATCTGGGTGTTTGCGCTCGCGGTGTTCGTGGGCTTCGAGGTCATCTCGAAGGTGCCCGTCGTGCTCCACACGCCGCTCATGTCGGGTACGAACGCCATCCACGGCATCGTCATGTTGGGCGGCGTGCTTGTGCTGGCCAACGCGCACGGGCCGGCGCTGACGTTTCTGGGCTTCTTCGCGGTGGTGCTGGGTGCGATGAACCTGTTCGGGGGCTTCGTCGTCACCGACCGCATGCTCGAGATGTTCAAGGCGCGGAAGAAGCCGGGCGGCAAGGGGTGACCTTCGTTTTCGAGTTCCTCTACCTGGTCTCGGCGGTGCTGTTCATCGTGGGCCTGAAGTTCCTTTCGAGCCCCGCCCGCGCGCGCCAGGGCAACACGCTCGCCGCCGTGGGCATGCTGGTCGCCACCGTCACGCTGCTCACGAGCCTGCACATGCCGCCGTTCGAGGCCCACCGCTTCAACTTGTACTTGGTGTTCGCCGCAGTCGCGATCGGTGCCATCGCCGGCGCCGTGGGTGCGCGGCGCGTGGCCATGACCGACATGCCGCAGATGGTCGCGATCCTGAACGGCTGCGGCGGCGGCGCCGCGGCGTTGATCTCCGTGGCCGAGTTTCTGCACATGGGCCACGCTCGCGCCGGCGCCGACACCATGTTCGGTTGCATCATCGGATCGATCTCGTTCTCGGGCAGCATCGTGGCGTTCGCCAAGCTACAGGGGCTCGTGTCCGAGAAGGCGGTGAACTCACCCGCGCAGAAGGTGGTGAACGGGGCGCTGTTCGTATCGCTCTTAGGGTTGGTGGGCTATTTGGCGTTCGTGGGCGGCGGCGCGCCGGCGTTCTACGCGCTGCTCGCCGTGGCGCTCGCGTTTGGCGTGCTCATGGTCATGCCCATCGGCGGCGCCGACATGCCCGTCGTGATCTCGCTCTTGAACTCGTTCACCGGTCTCGCCGTGGCGGCCACCGGATTCGTGCTCCACAACAACGCGCTCATCATCAGCGGCACGCTGGTGGGCGCCTCGGGCAC
>JAHFBW010000307.1 GCA_023249845.1 Candidatus Eiseniibacteriota bacterium | reverse complement strand
CACAAGATCGCTGTGCTCTCGACGTTGGTCGTGGGAGCCGTGATATTCCTCCTCGCCCGGTCGGGCGGCTCGGGCTCGAAGAAGGCGGACTCGCTGCTGCAGTTCGCCTACCAGCTTAATGGGAACGGACAGGCGGCCTACCTGCCAGTGCTCAGGAAGTATTGCCGACGGCACACCGTGATCAACACGCGGGCGCTCGAGGACCGCGACACGCTCGAACTGTCGTTCTACGTCCACCTGCGCGACCGGGAGGGGAACAACCTGCTCGTCCGCGAGCTGCGAAAGGTGGACGGGGTCTCCCGAGTGAACCTGTACTTCGACGACGAGGTGTTCTGAGGGCCCCGACATCGTCCCTGCTCCGGGGCACCGCGAACCAGGCTCTGTCTGAGAACTCCCCCGCGTCCGCGCCGAGTTCTCAGACAGAGTCTAGCCGGAGCGCTGCTTCCAGTCGGCGAGTTTCTGGAGCGCTTCGAGCGGGGTCATGCGCTCGGGGCTCAGGGCGCGCAGCTCTTCGAGCACCGGATGCTCGGCCGCCGAGGCCACGTCGAACAGCGGCAGCGATGATGCGGCTGGCGCAGCGCGGCCAGGCGCCGGCGCCTTTTCCAACTCCTCGACGGTGCGCTCGCTCTCGAGCTCTGCCAGCACCACCTTCGCGCGCTCGATCACGCTTGGCGGCAGCCCGGCGAGCTGCGCCACGTGGATGCCGTAGCTGCGATCAGCCGGGCCGTCGGTGACTCGATGCAGGAACACAACGCCGTCGCCCCACTCCTTGACCGCGACGTGCGCGTTCACGAGCCGCGGGAGCTTGTCCTCGAGCTGGGTGAGCTCGTGGTAGTGCGTGGCGAACATCGTGCGCGGCCTCGGGCCACGCGCGTCGTGCAGGTGTTCCGTCACCGCCCAGGCCAGGGCGAGGCCGTCGTACGTGGCCGTGCCACGCCCGATCTCGTCCAGCAGCACGAGCGAGCGAGGTGTGGCCGAACGCAGGATGTCCGCGGTCTCTATCATCTCCACCATGAACGTGCTCTGCCCCGCCCCGATCCGATCGGCGGCGCCGACGCGCGTGAACAGTCGGTCCACGAGACCCACGATCGCGCGTTTCGCGGGCACCCAGGAACCACACTGGGCGAGCAGAACGAGCAGCGCGACCTGGCGGAGATACGTGCTCTTGCCGCCCATGTTGGGTCCGGTGAGGAGCACGAGCTGGCGCGAGCGACTGTCCAGCCGAACGTCGTTCGCCACGAAATCCCCGCGCGGTAGGAGACGCTCGATCACCGGATGGCGTACGCCGTCCGCCTCGAGCCGTTCGCTGTCCTCCACCGTCGGCCGGGTCCACTCATGCCGCGCGGCCACCTCCGCCAGGGATGCTTCCGCATCGACCCGCGCAAGTGTGTCGGCAGTTGCCTGCAGCAGCGGAACGGATCGAGCCACCTCGTCGCGGAGCGCCACGAACAGCTCGTATTCGCGCGCCTTCAGCTTCTCCTCGGCACCCAGCACCTCGGACTCATGCTCTTTGAGCGCCGGCGTGACGTAGCGCTCGGCGCTCGTCAGTGTCTGCCGGCGTTCGTAGTCCGCGGGTGTCTTGTCGCGATGCGCGTTCGTGATCTCGAGGAAGTAGCCGAATACCTTGTTGTATCCGACCTTCAAGCTCGGGATACCGGTGCGGGCGCGCTCGCTCGCCTCGAGTTCCGCGATCCAGCGTTTCCCCGAGTGCGCCGCGTCGTGGAGCGAGTCGCGCAAGGAGTCGTAGCCCGGGCGCACGATGTCGCCGTCACGCGACGACACCGGCGGATCGTCCACGAGTGCCGCCCCGAGCCTCGCGGCGAGCCCGGGCGGTGCGACGAGTGTACGCGCCAAGGCCGCAAGGCCGGAGCTCCCGGAATCCGCTAGGCTCGCGGCCAGCCTCGGAACGCGCTCGAGCGCTTCGCGGAGTGCGCCCAGGTCCCGCGGCGTGGCCTTGCCGCATGCCACGCGTGCGGAGAGGCGTTCGACGTCGGGGAGCCCGCGCAGCGCCTCGCGGAACGCGGCGCGTGGAGCGTCCGAAGCGAGCCAGGCGCCAACCGCGTCCTGTCGCGCGCGGATGCCGTCGAGCGACGCGAGCGGCCGCTCGAGCCAGCCACGCAGCCGGCGTGCGCCGCCCGCGGTCACCGCGACGTTCAGGTGGTGCCAGAGCGTGTGCGCGACGTCCCCGCCCGGCTGCGGCGCGAAGAGCTCGAGGTGTCGCGCCGTCGAGGCGTCGAAGCGAAGCAGCGCGTCCTCGCTCCAGCGCTCCACGCGCGTCATCTGTAGGGCGGTGCCCCCCTGCGTTCGGTCCAGGTATTCGAGCGCGGCGGCCGCCGCGGCGAGCGCCAGTGGGAGATCCGCGTGCGCATCGGCGACGTGCGTGCTCCAGCGCGCGGGCGGGCGGTCACCGGCCAGCCAGCGCGCCACGGGCAACTCGCTGCGCGCGCCCGAGAGCCCCGAGAGCGCCTGCTCGACCCGGTCCGCGAGCGGCTCGTCGACCGGCACGGGCAGAAGCCACTCCGCGACGCGTGTGCGCGTGAGCACGGCGGGCACGTCCGCCCAGGTGATCTCCGCCAACTTCATCTCACCGGTCGAGGCGTCCGCCAGGCAGACCCCGAGCTTTTCGGGACGCGGCCACAGCGCGGCGAGATAGTTGTTCGCCGCACCGTCCAGGAACGATTCCCCGGTGACGGATCCGGGGGTCAGCACCTCGGTGATGCCGCGCTGGACGATGCCCTTGGCCGCGGCTGGATCCTCGAGCTGGTCGCAGATCGCGACCTTGTGGCCGAGCCGGAGGAGGCGCGTGACGTAGGCATCCCGCTGGTGCCAGGGGATGCCGCACATCGGGATCGGTTCGGGGTCCTGCTTGTTCCGCGACGTGAGTGTCAATCCCAGGAGCCGAGCGCCTCGCACGGCGTCGTCGAAGAACATCTCGTAGAAATCGCCGAGGCGGAAGAACAGGAACGCGTCCCCCACCTCTTCCTTCGAGGTGAGGTACTGGCGCATGAGCGGCGTGCGCGCCGCCGCGCTGGCGGCGGCGATCGCCGTGTTCGCGGCGCGCGTCATGGCCGTGCCCTCGTCGCGGTCTGGTTCGCTCGCGCGGCCTCGAAGCTCCGCGGCCAGCGGCGCCGGAGCCGCTCGCGTGCTGCCTCCGCGTCCTTCACTCGATGCGCACGATCGCAGATCAAGGCGTAACGCTCGAGCGCGCCCGGCTCGGCTTCGCCGGCGGAATCCTCAAGCAGTCGCTCGAGGACATCCATCTCGCGCGTCACCTCGCCGGAGAGCGCGAAGGCCTGCGAGAGTCCGAACTGCGCGGCCGATCGGAGCGCGCGCGACGTCGCAGCGACCTCCTCGAACGTCGCGCGGGCCCGGCCCGGCTCTCCCGCTCCGAGCCAGGCCAGCCCTTGCCGGTAGCGAGCTTCGGCGCGATCCGGCCCCGAGAGCCGCGCGGCCGCCCGGCCGAACGCGTCCGCCGCAGCGCGGTATTCGCCGCGCGCGTGATGGAACTGACCCAGCGCGTATGCGGCGGACGCCGAAATCTGCCGCGGTCCGCGCGCCTCGAGCGTCTGGAGCGCCGGGGCGAGGCTGTCGGCCGGGATCGCTCTCGGGAGCTGGCTCCAGACCGGCTCCAGCGCCCGGACGGGAGCCGCGGTCGAGGCGAAGGCGAGGAGCACGACGAGCAGGCGGAGGGCGTACATGGGCCGCGCAGTGTAGAGCCGTGGGCCGCGGGCCGCCACAGCCGAGCTGCGTCTCAGACGGCGGCGCGCTGGGCGCCCGGCGCGTGGTGAGCACGGGCGCTCCGACGCCAGGAACGCGAGCGGGCCCGCCCCGTCCCAGGGCGGGCCCGTCGCCTGCAACATTTCCTCGCGCGGCTCACGCCGCCACGGGATCACTCCTCGTCGACCACGTCCTCCCGGACCTTGGACGGCACGGACTCCTCGACAGGAGGGTTCGCCGCGATGCGGGCGCGAACCTGGTTCCGCTTGGACCTCCACTCCGCCAGGGCGATGTCGTCCTGGTCGCCGAGCCACGCCTTGACGCTCAGGATGAGCCGGTGATTCGGCACGTCCACGCGCGTCACTTTCATGCTGAGCGGTTCTCCCACCTCGAACG
>JAHFBW010000052.1 GCA_023249845.1 Candidatus Eiseniibacteriota bacterium | reverse complement strand
GATGAGCGCGCGACCCGCTCGAAGCACCTCCATGGCCTTCGTGAGGCCGCTCAGGTCCGCGGCGCCACGCCGGATGGGGATGGCGTTGTAGGCGCGGATGAGCGAGCCCAGGACCGGCGGTCGGAACAGCTCCTCCTTCGCAAGGAAGTGCAGTTCGCGGATCGCCGCGGTGCCGACGAGCGGTGGGTCCCAGAACGAGATGTGATTCGAGGCCACGATGACGCCGCCCGTGGGCGGAACGTGCTCGCGACCGCGAACCTCCCAGCCGCTCAGGGCACCCACGAGTCCCCCGAGCAGGAAGCGGGACGCACTATAGTGGAGACTCACGCGACCTCCAAGCCGCGCCGGGCGAACGAGCGAGTCGCCTGCGCCCCCAGGTCACGCTCGCGCCCGCCCGGGCACGTCGCCGCCCTTCGGGAAGCTAGGGTGGGCCCGCACCAGCGCGAGCGCGGCCGCGACCTGGCGCGCAAGATCCAACCCTGAAGTGTCGAGCACCGTGGCGTCGGTCGCGGGCTTGAGCGGGCTGTCGGACCGGGAGCGATCGCGCTCGTCCCGCGCGCGCATGTCCGCGCGAACGGCATCGAGCGTCACGGCGAGACCCCGACCGGTGAGCTCGGCATGGCGCCGCTTCGCCCGGGTCTCGGGATCGGCGTCCAGGTAGAGCTTCACTTCCGCGTCCGGGAACACGACGGTGCCGAGGTCCCGCCCCTCGCCGACCAGCGGCTCGCGCTCGCGCAGTATGCGCTGCCACTCGACCAGCAACCGGCGCACACCCGGGAACGCTGCGATGCGCGATGCGCCCTCGCTCACGTCGGGGGCGCGGATCGCATCGGTCACGTCCACGCCGTCCAGCAGAACGTGCGCGCGCGATGGGTCGCCCGAGAACTCGATGCGCGTTTCGCGCGCGAGCCTCGTCGCCGCCTCGTCGTACGCTGGCATGCCGAGCCGCATCCCCTTCAATGCCAGCGCGCGGTAGTAAGCACCCGTGTCGAGATAACGCCAACCCAGCTGCTCGGCAATGGCGCGAGCCGTCGTGCTCTTGCCGGCCGCGGAGGGTCCGTCGATGGTGACGACGAAGCTCACGACTTCTCCCTTCCCCGGGCCCCGGAAACGACGCCGGCGCCGAGTGCCGCGAGCATGTCGAAGTAGCCGGGGAACGACGTCGCGACATGCGAGACGTCGTCGAGCCACACCGGCTCGCGCGTCCGGCAGCCGATCGCCGCGAACGCCATCGCGATGCGATGGTCGAGCCGCGTCGCGATCCGGCCACGACCGCGCGCCTCGCCGCCCGTGACCTCGAGGCCGTCCGGCCGCTCCTCGCAGGCGATGCCAAGCACGCCCAGGCCCTGGGCAAGCGTCGAGAGCCGGTCGCTCTCCTTCACGCGCAGCTCCGAGGCACCCGAGAGTCGCGACGTCCCCGCCGCGGCAGAGGCGACCACGACCCATGCCGGAACCTCGTCCAGCATGCGCGGCACCCACTCGGCCGGAACGTCGAACGCGACGAGCTGGTCGGGGCCCTCCACCGTGACGTCGCCGACGGGTTCGCCCGATTCGTCGCGCGCTCGCTCCACCGTCACGTGGCCACCCATCTCCCGAAGCACGTCCAGGAATGCCGTCCGCGTGGGGTTCAGGTTCACGTCGCGCGCCGTGACGCGAGAACCCGGTTCTGCGGCCGCTGCCGCGAACAGGAACGCCGCCGCTGAGAGGTCCCCCGGGACGTGCACGTCGGCCGCGGTCAACGTGGCGCCGCCGCGCACGCGCACCATGCGGCCGCCGCCGCGTAGTTCCGAGCGCTCCACGGCCACGCCGAACACCGGAAGCAGCCGCTCCGTGTGGTCGCGCGCCGGGCCGGGGAGCGTCACCATCGTCTCGCCGCTCGCCGCCAGTCCCGCAAGCAGCACGCACGTCGCCACCTGGGCGCTCGCCATGGGGACGTCGTAGTGGATCCCGCGGAGCGCGCCTCTCGTCACCGAGAGCGGCGGGGTGCAGCGCTCGCCCTGTCCGTGGACGTGTGCGCCCATCCGCACGAGTGGTTCGGCGATGCGCCGCATCGGCCGGCGCGAGAGCGAGGCGTCGCCGGTCAATCGAGTCGTGAACGACCGGGCTGTTCCTTCGGCCGGGAATCCCGCGACCACCCCCGCGAGCAGTCGCATCGTGGTGCCCGAGTTGCCGCAATCGAGATCCGCGTGCGCTGCGCGGAGCGTCCCGGCCGTGCCGCGGAGCTCCCAGCCCCCCGGCGTGCGCTCCACCAGTGCTCCGAGCGCTTCACCGCAGGCGGCGGAGCGTGCGCAGTCCTCGCCCGGGTTCGCGCCGCGGACGCGCGTGACACCGGCGGCGAGCAGGCCAAAGCAAAGTGCGCGATGCGTGATGGACTTGTCGCCCGGGGGCGCGAACGCTCCCGCGAGCGGACGACCCCGCTTAACCCCGAGCCCGCGGGTCGAGCCCACCGGGGTGGTCAGCGGCTGGCCCGCCCCGCGCGCCGGGTCGGCCGCGACCGCGAAGCGCTCGCACGCGTTGTTGCGGTCCCGGACCGGAGCGCGGTTCGCCCGCTGGAACGCGATGCTGGCTTCTTGGTCGCCGTCTGGGACGGGCTCGCCCGCCGCAGGGCGGGCTTCTTCCGCGACACGGGCGAGGGACTCAGCGCCGCGCGCAGGGCCTGCAGGTTGCGCCACGTCACGAACTCCTCGATGCGGCCGCGCTGCGCGGGCTCCAGTCCCGAGAACATGCACGCCAGTTCGTACGGCGTCTCGGAGCGGTCCCCGGCGCGCTGGTCGCAGCGCACGACGATGCCGTCGCACTTCACGAGTTCCTGCGGCGAGCCATCTCCGCCGGGCATGCGCGGCAACACGATGGTGAGTTGCACTTTCGAGAGCGGAGCCAAGAAGTGCGAGGCGTGGCAATACACTCCGCTCGCCGAGAGGTTCTGGCTCTCGGTGACGATCTTCGCGGCGCCCGCCATGGCGCCCGCGTCGACGCGCATGGAGAGCCGGACATCGGCTCGTTCACTGCCGCGACGCTCCCGGCCGCGGCGCGCGGTGGTCCTCTTCAGCGCCATCCTTGCCTCCTGTGTGTGCGACGTCCCTTGCGCGGCCCGCCGTCCTCGAGCACCAGATCGCTCTCGCGAGCGTGAACATCCACCCGCGCGATGGTGACCACCACCGGATCGCCCAGCGTGAACCGGCGGCGCGAGCGGCGCCCTACCAGACGCACGCCTGCGGCATCCAGGTCGAACCGGTCGTCGAGCTGGTCGCCGACGGCCACGAATCCATCCACCGGCGGGTCCTCCAGCTCCACGAAGAACCCCCGGGGTACGAGCCCCGAGATAGTACCCGAAGCGCGCTCCCCGAGTCTCGTGGCGAGGAGCCTCAGCCCCTTGACCTTCGTGGCCTCGCGTTCGGCCTCCGCGGCATCCTGTTCACGCGCACTGCACTCCGCCGCGAGCCGGGCGTTCTCATGCGGATCCCACGCTTGGTCCCGGGCCTTGCTCACCCATTCCCGCACGCGCCGGTGATTGTGCAGGTCGGGATAGCGTCGGATCGGCGACGTGAAATGCAGGTACTCGCGCGTCGCCAGTCCGAAGTGTCCGAGGTCGCGCTCGAGATAGCGCGCGCGCGTGAGCGAGCGGAGCGCGAGCCTGTGGACCAAGCGTCGCGCCGGAGGGTCGAGCGGCGTCGCGAGCAGCCCCTGGAGAGCCCTGTGCGGCTCGCCCAGGTGTCCGAGCCGCGGCAGTCCGAGCACACGCAGCATCTCGTCCAGCTCGGCAAGCTTGCGCCCGAGCGGCGGCTCATGCACGCGCCACAGCACGCCGCTGCCGCGCACCGAAGCCGCTTCGCCCACGCAGCGGTTCGCGAGCAGCATGAACTCCTCCACGAGCTCGTGACTCTCGAGGTGGGGCCTTCGCACGAGCGCCAGTGGTTCACCGGAGGGGTCGAGCACGGCGCGGACCTCGGTGGATTCGAGCTGGAGCGCGCCCACGGCGACGCGACGCGCTCGCAGCGCGCGCGCGAGCCGCATGAGTTCCTGCACCGCGCCACGCACCGGCGCCGGCAGTGGCTCGTCGCCGTTGAGCGAGCGCTGCACCTGCTCGTAGGTGAGCCGCGCGCGGCTCCGGATCACGCTCGCGGCGAAGCGGTACTCGTGGAGCACGCCTTTGGCGTCGAGCACGGTGAGTACCGAGAGTGTCAGGCGGTCGCGGTCCTCGCGGAGCGAGCACAGGTCCGAGGACAGCCGCTCGGGCAGCATGGGCACGACACCGGCAGGCAGGTAGCAGCTGCTGCCGCGCAGGCGGGCTTCCAGGTCGAGCGCGCTGCCCGGGCGAACGTAGGCCGACACGTCCGCGATGTGGATCGCCACTTCGAAGCGCCCGCCTGGAAGCACGCGCACCGAGAGCGCATCGTCATGATCGCGCGCGTCCTCCGGGTCGATGGTGACGACCAGGTCGTCTCGACGATCCTCGCGCGAGTGAAGGTCGCGCGCGTGCGGCTCGTGGAAGGCGGCCGCTTCGGCCTCCACCTCGGGCGGAAAGTGCGTTCGGAGGCGGAACTGCGACGCCACCGTCGCGTCGTCCCAGGCCGGGCGGTCCTCGGCGCCCAGGACCTCGACGAGTCGTGCCGGACCGACCCACGGCACCTCGGCGATCACCCAGTCGCCGTCCTCGGGGGCCAGGTGACCCCGCCAAGACAGATCCCGCACGCCCGGACCTCGGCGTGCGGGATCGAAGCTCCAGCGGCCACGTGAGAAGCGCGCGCGACCGATGAGACGGCGGGTGGAATCGGGGTCCCGAGCGGGACGATCAGCGGACGCGCTTCTTATGACGGTTCTTCCGGAGGCGCTTCTTCCGCTTGTGCGTCGCGATCTTCTTCCGCTTCCGCTTCTTCCCCGAACCCATCCTTGCTCCTTTCGCGTGAGTCCCGTGCGCGGCCGATCAGCCGATCGAACTGCTCGTCGTGGCGGCCGGGGCCTCGAGGACCTGGGCCTTGAGTTCCTTGCTGGGCTTGAACACCGGCACGAGCTTCGCCGGCACCTGCACTTCGGTGCCGCTGCGCGGGTTGCGGGCGCGGCGCGCCCGGCGCTCGCGGACCTTGAACGTTCCGAAACCGCGGATCTCCAGGTGCTTGCCCTCGCTGAGAGCGCGGCAGACGGCGTCGAGCATCCCGTCGATGATCACGGCCGTGTGATTCCTTGAGACCCCCGTGGTCGTGGCGATCTCCTCCACCAGGTCCGCCTTGGTCATCGTGCATCCTCCCTCAAGGTCGTCCTCATGACTGGTGCTCGGCCCTGCGGCAAGCGCAATCGTCCGAGCCACAAGGCCCTGGAGCGGAACGCGATGCCGCCGCGGGCGTCGCGACGACGGCGAACGTGCTGAGTCTGCGCTCGGACCGCGAGGCGCCGCAGGCCGGACACACCGGAGCGGGTGAATCCCAACGGTCCTGCAACGTCTCCCAGGTGTGGCGGCAAGCCGGGCACGCGTATTCATAGAGCGGCACGACGGACCTCCCAAGTCCAGGTGGGCGCGAACATAAGCGCCCGGGCGGTTTCGCTCAAGGCCGCTCGTCCCTGCCCCGGGCCGTGCCATCGGCGCCGGGTTCCGGCGGACCGTCCACGTGGTCCACCACGCCGACCACGACGGTGCGCACGGGGCCGCGGGGCTGGCCCAGCACCTGCGCCGCCGTGTTGCCCTCGTCGGCAACCAGCACGCGATCCCCCACGCCCGCGTCCACCGTGTCCACCGCGATCACCGGGGGAAGTGCGGGCCGCCCCGGTGTGGGCTCCGGTGCCACGAGCAGGAGCTTGCGCGCGGCCAGGTGTGGATGCTTGATGGTGGCCACCACCTCACCCGTGACTCGGGCCAGGAACATTACCGGCCTGCTCCCGACGGGCGCTCGCTCACCTGATCCACGATCCCGACGATCGCGGCGTCCGCGGGGTTCTCGGGGTTCGCGAGCGCCACCGCCGCCTCCCGGCCGCGCACGACGAAGACGCGTTGCCCGCGTGCCGCGGAGACGAGATCGATGGCCACGAACGGCCTTCCCCCTGCTGCGTTCCCGGCCGGATCCGTGGTCTCGAGCAGGAGCAGCCGCTGCCCCCGCCACGACGGTACCTTCTCCGTGCACACCACGGTGCCCACGACACGCGCGAACAGCATCAGCGAGCCTGCATGACCGGCATCGAGCGAGCCTGTTCGAGTGACATCACACGATCCGCGCCCGGAGCCGCGCGTCCATGCGCGGGATGACAACGGCGCGCGCAAGCAGGCCGCGGGCACGCGCGTCGGCGCGGCCCTCGTCCACCGCCGCCTGCACGTCGGGAAGGCTGCCCGAGAGCACCACCACGCCCTTGCCGCCGATGCCGTTCGCGAGCCGCAGATCGCGGAGCACGATGCGCGCCGCCTTGGCGGCGCGGTCGGCGGCCACGATCGCCGACGCCGCGGTGAGCGTCTCCAACACGCCCACGGCATCGTCCTCGCTCGGACCCACGACGCCTCGAAGCGCGGGCAGCACGCCGTCGTGGAGCTGGGGGATCAGCAGCTGGTCCAGGAGCGTGTCGGCAGCCACCTCGACCCCTCGCCGGTGCGCGGCGCGCACGGGAGCCACGCTGCCGCCCACGACGATCCAGTAGCGCCCGGGCGAGAGCACCGAGGCCTCCAGCACCTCCACCTCAGCCTCTTTCACCATGGCGTCCGCCGTGACCAGGCCCTGGGCGATGCTCGACGTCTCGATGGCGGCGACCGCAACCGGGTTCATACGATGCGGAACCGGTCCACGAGCGTACAGCGCCGGATGCGCGTGAAGCTCATGGCCGTGGTCATGCCCTCGCCGGTCGGGCTCGCGATGGTGAAGCTCGTGGGCCCCTCACCGTTCCAGCCCAGGCCGGAGACGTTCGGTCCGTTCTTGACGAAGATGGAGCAGTCGCACGCGCGCGCCATGCGGTGGAGCTTGTCGATGTTGCGCGAATGCATCGAGGCCGTGTGGCGATAGCCGTGCTCGACCTCGACCGCGAAATCGATGGCGTCTTCCACGTGGCGGACGCGCACGAGCGGCAACACCGGCATCATGAGCTCGGTCCACAGGAACGCGTGGTCGGCGTCCACCTCACACAGCGCCAACCGTTTGTCGGGCGGGCACGGGATGCCGGCATCGCGAAGGATGACCGCAGCGTCCTTGCCCACGTACTTGCGGTTGATCGCGCCGTGCTTTCGCGGACCCTTGTCCGTCTCGAGGATGAGCTTCTTCAGTTGCTCGGTCTGGTGCGGCGCCAGCACGATCGCGCCCGCGCGCGACATGATCTCTTTCAACCGGTCGGCGACGATGGAGACGCAGATGATCTCCTTCTCGTCCGTGCAGACGATGTTGTTGTCGAGCGACGCGCCCATGATCAGGTCGCGTGCGGCCTTCTCGAGGTCGGCGGTCTCGTCCACGACCGACGGCGGATTGCCGGGTCCGGCCGTGATCGCCTTCTTGCCGGCGTCGAGCGCCTCCTTCACCACCCCCGGCCCGCCCGTCACGACGTTCAACCGGATACCTTTGTAGCGAAGCAGCGCCTTCGCGACGTCGAGCGTGGGCTCCGCCACCGAGTGGAACAGCGGCTCGGGAGCGCCCGCGCGGCGCGCGGCGCGGTTCATGAGGTCGATGGTGAGCGAGGAGACGCGGCGGGCATTCGGATGCGGACAGAACACGCAGGTGTTCCCGCCCGCGATCATCGAGATGCCGTTGTTGATGATGGTCTCACTCGGGTTCGTGACCGGCGTGATCACGGCGATGACACCATACGGGGCGCGCTCGAGCAGCGTCAGCCCATGGTCTCCCGTCCACGCCACTGGCTCCAGGTCCTCCGTGCCGGGAGTGCGCTCGGCGACCAGCCGGTTCTTGAGGATCTTGTCGTCGACTCGCCCGAGTCCGGTCTCCTCCACCGCCAGCTTGGAGAGCGCCTCGAGGCTGGCGATCAGCGTGTCGCGAATCGACGTGATGACACGCGCACGCACCTCGAGCGGCGTGTCGCGCCAGGCCGCGAACGATCGCCCGGCCGCCGCCACCGCGTCGTCCAGCGAAGTGTGGATGCCGAGCGGCCGCGACGCCGCGGGGTCGGCTGGGTCGCGCTCCAGGCGCTCCAGCACCTCCGCCACGATGGCGCCGATGCGCGTGGCGTCGAGCGTCATTGGAGCCTCTTCGCTGCGCTCATCGCGGCCTCTTCCCTTCGCTCATCGCAGTGCCTTCGCTGCGCTCATCGCAGCCTCTTCCCTTCGCTCGTCGCAGTCTCTTCCCTTCGCTCGTCGCAGCGCGTTCGCGTCGCTCACCGCAGTGCCTTCGCGTCGCTCATCGCAGCGCCTTCGCGTCGCTCATCGCAGCCCCTTCGCGTCGCTCATCGCAGCGCCTTCGCGTCGCTCATCGCAGCCTCTTCGCTGCGCTCATGGTCGGCGGCTCACGCGGGCAGCCCTGCCCGCTTGGCGTACGTCTCGCGGCCCTCGGTCTCGACCAGGTCCACGATGCCGCAGATGACGTGGTCCACCGGCCGATCCTTCGTGACCTCGGTCAGCCGGGCGGACGATCCGGCTGCGATCAGCACCAGTTCGCCCTCGCCCGCCCCGACCGCGTCCACGGCCACGACCTGGTTGCCCGCAGGTTTGTACGCGGCGTCCACTTCGCGCGCGAGCAGCAGCTTGAGCCCGGTGAGTCCCGGGTCCTTGCGCGTGCTCACCACGGTGCCCAGCACCTTGGCGAGGATCATGGTTACTTCTTGCCGGCGGTCTCGGGACGGCGGATGGGGAGCGCGTCCTCGAGCTGCGCGTGCGGCCGCGGGATGACGTGGACGGAGACCACCTCACCGACCTTCGAGGCCGCCGCGGCGCCCGCCTCGGTGGCGGCCCGAACCGCTGCGACGTCGCCACGCACGACGGTGGTCACGTAGCCGCCGCCGATCTTCTCGTAGTGGACGAGCGTCACGCGCGCCGCTTTCACCATGGCGTCCGAGGCCTCGACCATGGCCACGAAGCCACGGGTCTCGATCAAGCCCAGCGCTTCTTCCTGCATCGCGTCCTCCGGCAAAGGGGTGAAGCGGTCAGGGCGCCGAGTGGCGCCGCGTCAGGATCACGGACTCGAGCTCGGGTGCCGGGCGCGGGATGACGTGTCCGCGACGCAGGTCCCCGATGGCGGCGGCGGCGGCGGAGCCCGCGGCCACGGCCGCCTCGACATCGGCGAGCTCGCCGCGGACGAGGATCGTGACCAGCGCCCCGCGCGTGACCTCGTACCGGGTCAGGGTCACGCGCGCGGATTTGGTCATCGCGTCCGCGGCTTCCACCGCGGCGATCCATCCGTGCGTCTCGACCAGTCCCAGCGAGCGTCCCGTCGGGGCTAAGTCCATGCGCCTCCCGTCGCAACCAGCGCCCTCGCGCGCGAGGAGTCGCGCGGACGGCCCGCGAAAGCTACCGCCCCGTGGCGTGCGGGTCAACGCCGGCGCATACGGGCGTGACGTTGTCGTGGCCCGCTCGCCTCCGAACGCGAACCGCCCCCACGCCGAGCGGCGTGAGGGCGGTGACGTCATGGGCCCCGGCGTGCGGACGCGCGAGTCGAGCGCGATGGCTATGGCGCCGCCAGTTCCAGGGCCCTACAGGAAGCTCCCCATACCCACCGTGTGCATGTCCGTAAGACTCCTTCGCTCGCGATAGGGGGATCAGCCCACAGACCGCCAAGCACGAGAAGGACAGGGAGCACACCTTCAACGATGTTGCCGTGGCGGTCCGGATCGGGCACCGCCCGTCGGCTTCACTCAACTGTCAACGCAATCGCGATGCCAACCGGCGCGGATTCCTGCGCGGTTCGCATGTCGCTGCGAATGCGTGACGCCCGGGGCGTTTTCAGGCGCTTCGTGCCTCCCGGGACGTCGCGCCCGTTGCGTCCGGCACGCGGCGGCATTGCGCGGCTGGGGCGCTTCGCCCGGATCGTTCGCTCCCGCGGGGCGAATCGCCCAATCCTGCCCGCGTCATCTGAGGCGTAGTTAGGTCGGCGTCCCGCGCGTGTACGCCTGCACCAGTGCCCTGAGAGAGTCCTACGCGAAGTGGCAGGCCACCCAGTGCCCCGGCGCAACCTCTCGAAGCGGCGGGTCGTCGCTCGAGCAGCGCGCGAGCTCGCCGAGCTCCGCCGTGAGCGGGCAGCGCGGGTGGAACCGGCAGCCTGATGGCGGTCGCGCCGGGCTCGGAACGTCGCCTGCGAGGACGATCCGCTGGGCACGGCGATCGGGATCGGGAACGGGCACCGCCGAGAGCAGCGAACGCGTGTACGGGTGGCGTGGATCCCGGTATAGCGTCTCGCGCGGCGCCAGCTCCACGATGCGGCCCAGGTACATGACAGCGACGCGCGTGCTGATGTGCTCGACGACCGAGAGGTCGTGCGCCACGAACAGGTAGGTGAGCGACAGCTCGCGCTGCAGGTCGCGGAGCAGGTTCACGATCTGCGCCTGGATCGAGACGTCGAGTGCCGAGACGGGCTCATCAAGTACCAGGAGCCGCGGCTTGACCGCGAGCGCTCGCGCGATGCCGAGCCGCTGGCGCTGGCCGCCCGAGAACTCGTGCGGGTAGCGGCGTGCGTGGTCCGGCGACATGCCCACGAGCGTCAGTAGCTCCGCTACGCGCTCTCGCGCCGCCGGACCGCGAGCAAGTCTGTGAATCGCGAGCGGCTCCGCGAGCATGCTGCCGATCGTGAGTCGCGGGTTCAGGCTCGAGTAGGGATCCTGGAAGACGATCTGCATCTCACGCCGGAGCGTTCGGAGCTCGCTCGGGCGAAGCGCGGTGACGTCGCGCCCGTCGAAGCGGACCGTGCCCGATGTAGGCTCGATCAGTCGCAGCAGGCAGCGCCCGGTCGTGGTCTTGCCGCAGCCGCTCTCCCCTACGAGGCCGAGGGTCTCGCCCGCCACCAGGTCGAACGAGACTCCGTCCACCGCGCGGACGTGCCCCGCGACTCGGCTCCAGAGCCCCCGCCGGATCGGGAAGTGCTTGCAGAGGTCGCGCACCCTCAGCAGGGCCTCAGCCACGGCGCTCCACCTCCCCCGCGACCGGATCCACCGCGCCCGATGCGATCTCCTCGGCGCGGAAGCAGCGCGCAAGATGCCCGCCTCCCACGTCCCTCAAGGCCGGCACCTCGCTGCGGCAGCGTTCCACGGCGATCGGGCAGCGCGGGTGGAAGCGGCAGCCGGACGGGAACCGCACCGGGTTCGGGACGTTGCCGGGGATCACGCGCAACCGCTGATGCTCGTCGCCGAGACGCGGCAGCGAGGCGAGCAGCCCGGCGGTGTATGGGTGGCGCGTCGAGCGGAACGCGTCGCGAACGCCGCAGTACTCCACGACCTGTCCCGCGTACATGACGGCGACGCGATCGGCGGTCTCGGCCACAACGCCCAGGTCGTGCGTGATGAGCAGCACGGCCATGCCCAGTTCGCGGCGAAGCTTCTGGAGGAGATCCAAGATCTGCGCCTGGATCGTCACATCCAGCGCCGTCGTGGGTTCGTCGGCGATCAGCACCGCCGGCTTGCACGCCAGCGCCATCGCGATCATGACGCGCTGGCGCATTCCGCCCGACATCTGATGCGGATACTCGTCCACGCGCTGCTCCGGCGACGAGATCCCGACGTGGCGCAGCATCTCGATGGCGCGCTTCCGGGCCGCCGCGCGGCCCAAGCCCTCGTGCAGCTCGATCACCTCCATGATCTGCTCGCCACACGTGTAGACCGGGTTCAGGCTCGTCATGGGCTCCTGGAAGATCATCGAGATCTCCTTCCCCCGGATGGCGCGCATCTCGGCCTCGGAGAGCGCCAGGAGGTCGCGCCCGCGAAAGCGGATGCTGCCGCCGACGATCCGGCCCGGCGGCGAGGCCACGAGGCGGAGCACGGACAGGCTGGTCACGCTCTTGCCGCTCCCGGATTCGCCCACCACCGCGAGCGTCTCTCCCGCGAACAGCGCGAACGACACGCCGTCCACCGCGCGCACGACGCCATCGTCGGTGAAGAAGTGCGACTGGAGCTCGCGCAGTTCGAGCAGCGGTTCGGTCATCGGCACTCCTTCGCTTCGCTCATCCCCGGCCCCCCAAGGTCTTGCGCGGATCGAGCGCGTCACGCAGCCCGTCGCCGAAGAAGTTGAACGCCATCACGGTCAGGAAGATCGCGGTCCCGGGTGCCAGGAGGATCCACGGAAACGACGTCAGCACGCGTTGGCTGCGCGCGGCGTTCAGCATGTTGCCCCAGCTCGCCGCCGGCGGTTGCACGCCCACCCCCAGGAAGCTCAGGAACACCTCACCCAGGATGTAGCCGGGCACTGCCAAAGTGGCGGCGACGATCGTGAAAGACATGGTGTTCGGCAGGATGTGGCGCACGATGACGCGCAGGCTCGACGCCCCGAGCGCGCGCGCTGCGAGCACGTACTCCGCCTGGCGGAGCGACAGCACCATGCCACGGATGACGCGTGCCAGAGCCGCCCAGCCGATGAACGCGAGGATGGCCACGATCGCGAGGTAGGTCTGCTGGCTCGGCAGGTCCAATGGAAACACACCCCGCAGCGCCACGATCAGGTAGAGCCCGGGGATCGAGAGCAGGAGTTCGGTTCCGCGCATGATGAGCGTGTCCACCCAGCCTCCGAAGTAGCCGCTCACTCCGCCCAGGAGGAGCCCGAGACTGAACGAGATGGCGATGCCGACGAGCCCCACGGTGAGCGATACCTGCGAGCCGAACAGGAGCCGCGTCCACTCGTCGCGGCCCGCGTCGTCGGCGCCGAGCATGTAGACGCGCCCCGGGAGATCCACGCCGAACAGGTGCCGGTCGCACGGCAGCACGCCGAGCAGGCGGTAGCGGGCGCCACGGACCCACCAGCGCAACGGATAGCGCCGGCTCGTGTCCACTTCGTAGGTCTGGTCCTTCCCGCCCCGGCTGCCGTAGACGAACGGGCGCGCGTGCCAACGCCCGTCCGCGTCGCGAAAGTGCAGTGGAGTGGGCGGATGGAAGAAGCGGTCCCGGTCGATATCGCTCTCGGCGTAGGGGGCGAAGAACGGCGCCAGCGCGGCGAGCGAGTAGAGCACGACGAGCAGCACGCCCCCCGCGACGGCGAGCGGGCTCCGGCGGAGCTGCCGCCAGAACAGTCGCGCCGGAGTCTGTGGAGGTACCGCGACGGTGTCACTCATGGCGGATGCGCGGGTCGGCCGCGGCCAGCAGCACGTCCGCGACCAGGTTGCCCGCGATGAGCACCGCGGAGGCCATGAGCACCGAGCCCATGACGAGATACTGGTCCTGCGTGTTCAACGCCTCGAGCGTCACCGTGCCGAGCCCGGGCCAGGAAAAGATGGTCTCCGCGACGAATGAGCCCGAGACGAGCGAGCCGAGCGTGTAACCGAACAGGGTGATGAGCGGATTCAGGGCGTTCCGGAGCGCGTGCCCCATGACGACGCGGCGCTCGGGCAGGCCTTTCGCGCGAGCCGTGGTGACGTAGTCGAGCCGCAGTTGGTCCAGGAGGTTGGCGCGCATCTGCCGCATGCGACCGGCGAGCGGGATCAACCCCACGACGAGTGCGGGCAGTGCCAAATGACGGAGCAGGTCGCCGACGCGCGCGAGCGGCCCGAGCAGGTCGTGGTCCAGGTCCAACATGCCGCCGATCGGGAACCAGCCCGTGGCCGCGGCGAGCCACAGGAACAGGAGCCCCGAGAGCACCTCGGGAACGGACAGCCACACGAACGCCACGAACGAGAGCGACCGGTCCACCCACGAGTACTGGCGCACGGCGGCGATCACGCCGAGCGGGATGGCGAGCCCCCACGTCACGACGGCCGCGGCGCTCGCCAGCAGCAACGTGTTCCCGAGGCTCGTGCGCAGCACCGAGAACACCGGCTGGTGGCGCGAGAACGACTCGCCGAAATCGAGACGGAGAAAGACGTTCTCGAGATAGATGAGGTACTGCGCCCACCACGGCTGGTCGAGCCCGAAGCGCCGCCGCATCGCCTCGATCGTGGCAGGCGAGATCTGCGGGTTCTCGGCCATCGTCGCGAGGAAGTCCCCCGGCGCCAGCTGCAGCAGCAGGAACGTCAGCGCCGAGATCCCGAGCAGCAGCGGCAGGGTTTGCAGCAGGCGCCGGAGCAGGAAGGTCCGCATCCTTGAGGCCCGATCAGCGCTTCCGGGCCGGGCGCTTCTCGAAGATGCGATCGGCGTTCCACAGGATGCGGTGCGGCATCGGGCTCGGGTGCACGTTCCCGAACCGAGCGCTCACCGGGATGCGCAACTGTTGCGTCGGCAGCCAGATCACGAAGCTCTCGTCGTTCAAGAGTTGCGCCATGTCGTGATAGCTCGCCCGTCGCGACGCGAGATCCGTGGTGCTGACGTGCTGCTGGAACAACTCGTTCAGACGACCCTCCGCGGGCGTGTCGGTCTGGCCCGCGGGCTGCTTCACGTCCCAGTAGTGAGTGATCCCTGAGGATTTCCAGAAGTTCGCGCCCATCGCGGGATCCGCGGGCACCGCGGAACCCAGGCCCAGCATCCAGGCGTCGTACTGGTATTCACTGCGCGTCTTCGACACCAGCGTGTTGAAATCCACGCCGGACGGCACCAGCCGGATGCCCACCTTGGTGAGGTCGTCCTGCAGCAGCGTCGCCATCGCCGCGCGCAGCTTGTTGTCGCCGTTGAACAGCAACGAGAACGACACCGGGTGACCTGCCGCGTCCTCACGCACGCCGTCACCGTTCCGGTCCACGAGTCCGATCTGGTCGAGCAGCGACCGGGAGGCCACCGGGTCGAAATCGGGCGCCGTGATGGTGGAGTCATACCAGCGCGCGTTCCCGCTTGTCATGATGGACCATGCCTTGACTCCGTATCCGTAGAACGGGCCCTTGATCATGGCCTCGCGATCGATCGCCAACGAGACCGCCCGGCGGAAGTCGCGGTTCGAGAACCACGCGAACTTGTAAGGCTCCACCTTCGGGTCGCCGACGTGCTTGCCCTTTTCGGGCGACCGCACGCGGTTCAGGTTGAACCACAGGAAGTTCGTGTTGAACGAAGGGCCCACGTCGTGGAGCGTGTAGTCCTTGGTCTGTTGCTCCGCGGCGTACTGCCGGTAGTCCTCGGGCTTCGTGTTGTCGAGCCCGTCCAGCTCCCCGGCGTGGAACATCTGCGCGGCGACTTCCTGGTCCTTCGCGACCCGGAACACCACCTCGTCCAGGTAAGGAAGGCGGTGACCGCGGGCGTCCACTCCGAACCAGTACGGGTTCCGCTGCAGGACCGTCTGCTGGTTCTCGGCGAAGGACTTGAGCCGGAACGGACCGGACGTGACCAGGCTCTCGGGCGCCGTCGCCGTGTTGTACATCGAGGCGAACGTTCCCGCCTTGAACGCGGGTTCCAGTACGTGGCGCGGGAGCACGCGGATGTTGCTCGCGTGCGGCAGAATGAGCGCGTCCGGCACGGGCGAGGTGAGCACGAACGTGTAGGAGTCCGGCGCGCTGTAGGTGTAGGCGACGCGCTTGCCGTCCACGTCCATCGCCAGCGCGTCCTGCATGGAGGGATGGAGCGTCGCGTCCATGACGACATCGAAGCAGAACTTGACGTCGTCGCTGGTGATGGGATGGCCGTCGGAGAAGCACGCGCCGCGGCGCAGATGGAAGGTGGCGGTGCGACCGTCCGCGGAGATCTCCCAGGTCTTCGCGAGCATCGGGATGTCCGCCTGCGTACGGTAATCCAAGTCCGTGAGCGAGATGTGGAGGAGCTGGACGATCTCGTTGGACGACGTCTCGTTCGCCATGATCGGGTTGAACGTCTTCGGGCTCGACGTGGCCCCCGCCACGAATCGGCCCCCGTAGCGGCCCAGCTCGTCCATCATGACCGTCATCGTGTCCGCCGGCAGCGGGAGGCGGTCCACGTACGCGGCGCCCCGCTGGGCACCTCCTCCGCAACCTCCGAGCGTGAACGCGAAGCACGCCAGCACCATCACCCCAGCACGCCTCCGCATGACCACCTCCGGGTCCGGGTCCATGTCCAGCAAGGAGTTACACGCGCACAGCAGTATACGGAGCCCGGGCTTCCGCAGGCAATCTCACCAGGACCGGCGCGTCAATCCGAAGGCCCGGGACGCGCCGTGCCCATCCCGGCGCGAAGCGGCGTGGTGCCTCCGAGCGCGTCGCCAAGCGCACCGGCGAGCCTGGCGAGGCTCCAATCATCGCCCAGATGCTCGCCGGCAGCGGCGGCATGCTCGCGCCAATCCCGCGCGAGCTCTGGACGCGAATCCGAGGCTGCGCGGAGGTAGCGAGCGAGCGTGAGGTGCGACTCGCCGAGCAGCAGGCTTCCCTGCTGGAGCAGCGCGCCGCGCGACGCCCGCTGGGCGATTCCGGCGAGCTTCCGGCCGCCGAGCACGAGCTCGAAGCGAGCGCTCGACGCGAAGCATGGCGGAGCGGCACCCTCTGCCGCCCGCGGCGCGCCGGGTCCTCGAGGTGTTCCCGGCGCCAGGGAGGCATGGACGCCGAGCGCCTGAAGCGCCGCCACGAGGAGCCGGGCGGTACGCTCGTACGCTGCCCCGGGCGTCTCCGCCCAGCCATCCACGCCAAGCCGGGTGGCAAGTGCGAATGTCCACTCCTGGTCGTGCCAGATGGCGCGGCCGCCGGTGGGCCGCACCGCCCATCG
>JAHFBW010000306.1 GCA_023249845.1 Candidatus Eiseniibacteriota bacterium | reverse complement strand
CCCGGATCCGGGCTCCGCAATGATACGATTCACCGGTAGTCGCCCGTCCGAATCCCGTGTTCTCCCCCTTGGGGAACGCCCATGCCCATGAGCCGACCAGTCCGGAGTGACCCCCGGCAGGCGCAGCTCACCCGCGCCAAGCTGCAGGTGCCCAACCCGGATACCGCCGCGCTCGAGCGTCCCGGATTGCTCGAGCTGCTGGACAAACATGCGGGCCGCCCGCTCACGCTCATCACCGCCGACGCCGGCTGGGGCAAGACCACGCTGGCCGCCGCGTTCGCGCGCCGCCGTCATCAGCCGGTCGTGTGGTACGGGCTGCTGCCTTCCGACAGCGACCTGCGCGTGTTCAGCCGCCACCTGCTCGTGGGATTCCGTGACGGGGCCCCGCGCTTCGGCGCCACGTTCGCGCGCCTCCTGGACGACTCGCGGCCCGCAGCCCGCGGCGCGGAACTGCTCGGCGAGGTGTTCGCGCAGGCGCTCGCAGAGCTCAAGGGTCCGCCGCGCCTGCTGTTGTTCGACGATCTGCACACGGCGTGCGCCAGCGCCGATATCGTGACGTTCCTGGACGCGCTCCTGCGCCTTCTGCCCCCTCAAGTCAGGGTGCTCGCGACCTCGCGCACTCCCCCACCGCTCGCGCTCGAACGCATGCGCGTGCGCGGGGAGCTGTTCGAACTCGACGCCGCACGCCTGCAGCTCACGCCGGACGAGATGTCGAAGCTGCTCGAGCGCGCGCTCGGGCGCGCGCCGCTGCCCGGCGAGCTCGACCGCCTCGACGAAGCGTCCTCGGGCTGGCCCACGGCCGTGCAACTGGCGCTCGAAGCGCTGCGCCGGGAACCAGGGCGCGGACTCGACACCGTGCTCGCCGACCTGCGCGTGCCCGACCTCCAGCTGCAGGCGTTCTTCTCCGCCGAGGTCTATCGGCGGCTCGAGCCCGCCGGGCGCGAGCTGCTGGAGCGCACCGCCGTCCTCGACCGCTTCGACGCCCCGCTCGCCGCACAGCTCGCGGGCCAGCGCGACGCGCGCGTCCGGCTGGATTCGCTCACGCGCCGCGGCCTCGTGCGCAGCTTCGGCACCGGCCTCGAGGCGACCTACGAGTGGCACGGACTGGTGCGCGCGTTCGTCCGCCAGGAGGTGCAGGAGCGTGACGGCCCGCTCGCGTGGCAGGCGCTCGAGACCCGGGCGGCGAGCGTGCTGCGCAGCCGAGGCGAGTCGGAACGCGCGGTCCGCCACGCGCTGGACGGTTGCGATGGCGCACTGGCGAATGACCTGCTGCAGGAGCTGGCGCCCACGCTCCAGCGGCAGGGCCGTGCCAGCCTGTTGCTCCAGTTGCTCGACGACGCACCCGCGGCCGCCGGTGAGACCGCCGCGGTGCTGGCGCTGGCCCGCGCCGACGCGCTCGGGGCACTCGGCCGCTGGGACGAGGCGGAGCGCGCGTACGAGCACGTGCTCGAGGAGGCGCGGCGCGCCGGAGCGGGCGAGCGGGCGTGCCGTGCGCTGCTCGGGCTGGGCAAGGTGCTCAATCTGCGCGGACGGCACGAGCTGGTGCTCGGCATGGCGGAGCGCGCGCTCGGGTCCGGCGGCACGCTGCCGCTCGAGCTGCGCGCACGCCTGCTCCAGATGAAGGCCTCCGCGCATTTCTACCTCGGGCAGTACCGCGCCGCGATGGGGCAGCTCGACGCCGTCCGCGAGCTGCTGCCGGCCGGCGCGGACCCCGAGCTCGTGGTCCCCACCCTGCACAATGGCGCCATCGCGTGCGCATCGCAGGGGCGCTATCGCGAAGCGTCGGACTGGTTCCGTGCCGCGCTCGCCCAGGTGCGCGGCACCACCTCGCCGCGCGCACCGCTGTACCTGTCGAACCTGGCGTTCCTGCAGCTCGAACTCGGCGATCTCGTCGAGGCGCGCCGCGCCGCGGAGGAGGGGCTCGCGGCCTCGCAGCGCTTTGCGAACCGTGCGCAGGAGGCGACGTGCGTGGAGGCGCTCGCCGAGTGTCTGGCGCTGACCGGCGACCTGGACGGCGCGCTCGCTTCGCTCAAGCGTGCGGAGGAACTGCATGACCAGCTGCGCATGGAAGTGATCACCTCCGACCTGCTGGCCGCGCGCGGTCGCATCTTCTGCGCCCGCGGCCAGTACCTGCGCGCCGTGGAGTTCCTGAACCAGGCGGTGGAACGCGAGTCCGCCCGCCCCGACTCGCCGCGTCTCACCTCGTTTCGCGCGCAGCTGGCGTGGTGCGAGCTGCGCGCGGGGCGGGCGCACGCCGCGCGCAACCGGCTCGCCGATCTGCTGCCGGCCGTGGAGCGTGGCGAGAATGACGACGAACGCATGCGCGTGCACTGGTGGCTCGCCGAGGCGCTGCTGGTGCTCGGCGAGCGGCGCAGCGCCGAACCGCATCTCGCCACCGCACTGAAACTGGTACGCGAACGTGGCTACGGGCACTTCCTGCGGCTGCGTGCGCGCGAGGCGCCGGCGCCGCTCATCGCGGCACTCGCCCTCGGCATCGAGGTCGACACCTGCGCCGCCGCGCTCGTCGAGGCCGGCGCCCGGGGCGAAAACACGCTGCTCGAGATCGCCGAGGGCTCGCCGGTCGCGCGCGCGGAGGCCGCGCTTTCGGTGCTCGCCGAGTGTGGTGGTGGCGCCTCGCTCGAACGGCTGCCGATCGTTGCGCGGCGGCGGCGCGCGCTCGCGAACGCGACGCGCGCAGCGCTCGCCCAGATCGAGGCGCGCACGCGGCGCGGGAAGCAGGCAGAGGACGCGGACATGACTTCGGCGCCGGCGCGCCTGATCCTGTTCGGTCCGCCGCGCATCGAGCTGGGGGCCCGCGTGCTGCCCGCGTCGGCGTGGCGCGCGCAGCGCGCGTTCCACGTGCTCATCCTGCTCGCCCTGCGTCCGCGCGGAGCGTCGCGCGACGAGCTGCTCGAGACGTTCTGGCCGGGGCGCCAGCTCGCGGCCGGCCGGCGCAACTTCCATCCCACGCTGTCCTACATCCGCAGCGTCCTGCCCCGGCACGCCGCGCCGCCGCTGCTGCGAGACGCGGAGGTCTACCGCTTGAACCCCGAGTACCCGCTCGCTTGCGACCTGTGGGAGTTCGAGGCGGCGCTCGACCTGGCGCGTCGGGCAAGCGCGGGCGCGGTGCGGCTCGAACACCTCGAGCGGGCGCTCGCGCTCGCCGAACGGCCCGCACTCGAAGGATTGTACGGTGACTGGGCGGAGGAAGTGCTGCACCGGCAGCGGGACCGCATCGAGTCGGCGCGCATCCAGGCCGGGGAACTCCAGCGCGCCAAGGGCGACATGGCCGGTGCGCTCGATCACTTCCGCCGTGCGGCCGAACTCGACGACCTGAACGAGTCCACGCGCGTGAGCGTGATCGAGTGTCACGTGGCGATCGGCAACCGTGGCGCGGCACTCGCGGAGTACGAGCGGCTGCGTGCCGACCTGCGTCGCGCGCTCGGCGTGGAGCCGCTGCCGGAAACGGAAGCGGCCGCCCACAAGGCGCTGGGTGGGGCCAGGTCAGGGCACGTGAAAGCGCTGCAACCTCAAGTGGTACAATAGAGTATGGCGATGAGTCAAGTCCAGCTCAATCCTGCTGCGGCAACCTCGGGCCCTATGCGACCGAGCCCGGATCCCGCCACGCGGTGTTCCGCCCCCGGCGCGCGCGGCCCGTGCCGTGCGCGTGGGCTCGTCGCGTCCGTGCTGGTGTTCGCGTGCGCGCTGCTCGCTGCGCGCGCGCGCGCGGCCCAGCCGTTCATCTGGGACCAGGACACGAACGGGATCGACGATCGTGTCGAGTCCGTGCACCTGCTCGGCTACTCGGCCTCGTTCGAGCTGGGCGACACGACGCTGCGCCAGCGCATCGAGGTCGTGCACTCGGGTCCGAACCTGGTGTTCGGAGTCTACGTGTGCTGGGACCACGCGCCGACCACCTCGGACTACAACGCGCTGGCTCTGCTCGGCATGCCGGTGCTCACGCGGATCGAGGCGGTCCCGGCCGCGCGCTGTCTGGCAACGTTCGCGCAGGTGTCCGCTGCGGCAGCGCTGCAGGGCGTACAACGCGTCGAGGCCGTGCCCCTGCTCTATCCGGGGACGCGCGACGGTACGGCCGCGATCGGCGTGCGCGACGCCTCGAACCGCGTGTTCCCCACGC
>JAHFBW010000305.1 GCA_023249845.1 Candidatus Eiseniibacteriota bacterium | reverse complement strand
CTACGCGAACGAGGGCATCGCGCAGTGCCTCTTCTTCAAGGCGAGCCAGCCGTGCGTGACGAGCTACGCCGAGAAGAACGCCGGAGCGCCGGGGAAGTTCCAGGACCAGAAGGCTGAGATCACCCTCCCGAGGATGTAGATGAATCACCCCGAGCAGAGCCGCGCCCAGCTTCTCCTCAACGACCTCGGCGTGAGCGGGGACATCCCGCTCGACCGGGTGCTCCGCGACTTCGACGAGATCCTCCTGGAGACGCCGAAGGCGCACCTCACGGCGCGCACGATCGGTGGGAAGCCGCGCGGCCGGGGCTTCACCATCACGGACCCGCGCGGCGACCCCTACCTCACGCGGACGGTCGTCGAGGAGTTCGCCGACGGGGGCGCGATCTACCTCCAGCGCATCCATCGCTCGGATGGCGACCGCGAGTTCCACGACCACCCGTCCGACTTCCGCACTTTCATCGTGAGCGGGCGCTACATCGAGCACCGTCCCGAGGGCGAGCCGGTGGAGTTCAGAGCCGGGGACTGGAACATGGGCAAGGCCGAGAAGCTCCACCGCCTGGAGCTTCCCGACGGCCCGGTGCTCACGATCGTCTACCGCGGACCGAAGCGCCGGGAGTGGGGCTTCCGCGCGGCGGCGCCCGACGCTCCGTGGGTCCACCACGTCCAGTACCTCGACGCCAAGTTCGGCGTGGGCGGCTGGACGAAGGAGTACGAGTAGTGGAGACGCACAAGCCGATGTCTTGCCTCGCCGACGTGAAGGCGTGGGCGCGGGGTGCGCTCGAATCCCTCGACGCGCAGAAGAAGCGCGGGCGCCTCGACCGCGACATGGCGAACGTCCTCATCGAGCACCTCTCGGGGCAGGGGCTCGTCACCGGCGAGACGTGGGAGGACTACGAGCACGCGATCCCGCATCGTGGATGGGTCGTGTGGGTCGAGAACAATGGACGGCTGCGCCTGCGTCACTGCATTGCCTATGCGCAGTCTGACGATGGAACCAAGAACGTGTGCGTCATGGCCGTGAGCACGCGATGACTGTGCCCAGCCCATACCCCGACGCCGTGCCCCCGAGTGACGACGCGAAGCGCCTGCTCGTGGCGATGCATCACTGCATCCTCATCCAGACCGCGGACGGCCATCGGTGGCTCACCACCGACGCGAGCGAGGTGGGCATCGAGGGGCCGCCGTCGCTGGACAGCAGGCTCGAAGCCGTGGGCCTCCCGACGGTCCACGCGAAGGTCTACGGCTCGTTCCGTGAGGCGCTCGACCGCGTGGACGCGGCCTTCCGCTCGCTCGGCGACAAGACGCTCCTGGAGCAGTACGTCGACCTCGGCGGTGACGAGACGTGGGGTATCTACCGATGACCAAGACGACCGCCCGAGAGTTCGCGCTCACCCCCGATCAGGAGAACGTGCTCGCCTGGCTCACGGGCGGCTTCAACGTGTTCCTGACCGGGGTTGCCGGAACCGGCAAGACGATGTGCCTCAACCACTGGCTCGACAACCTGCCTCCGAACCGGAACGTTGGCATCGCCGCGAGCACGGGCATCGCGGCGACGCACATCGGTGGCTCTACGCTTCACTCGTGGCTCGGCGCTACGCCCGAGCGCAACACGATGACCAGGCTGTGCAACGGGCAGTGGCTCAGGAAGTACGGCCCCCGACTCAAGGCGGTACACGCACTCATCATCGACGAGATCAGCATGGTGGACGCCGAGTTGTTCACGCTCGCCGAGGGCGCGCATCGAGCGGCGCGCGAGTCGGTGCTTCCCTGGGGTGGGGTGCAAGTCATCCTCGTGGGCGACCTCGGGCAGCTACCGCCGGTCGAGGCCGAGGAGAAGGGCTGGTGTTTCCAGTCACCGGCGTGGGCCGACTCGAAGATCCAGGTACTCGAACTCACGCAGGTCATGCGCCAAGGCGACCAGAGGTTCGCGGACCTCCTCCGCCGCATCCGCGTGGGCTACGTGGACGACGAGGTGGTCAACGTGCTCGCCTCGCGTCGCGGGGCCTTCGACCCCGACAGCCCGGGGACCGTGCGCTTGGTCACACACAACGCGCAGTGCGACGAGGTGAACGACTCGAAGCTCGCGCAGGTACCTGGCAAGGAGTACGTGTTTCGCGCGCGCGACACCGGCACTGAGCCGCACCTCTCGGCGCTGAAGAAGTCCTGTCTTTCCCCTGAGGTGCTGCGTCTCAAGGTCGGGGCCCGCGTGATGTTCACCAAGAACGACTTCGACGGTGCGTGGGTCAACGGCACCATGGGAGAAGTGATGGGCTTCGGCGGCGCGGGCGACATCGACGTGCGCCTCAACGACGGCGAGATCGTCAGCGTGCAGCCCGTGACCTGGGGCAAGAAGCAGTGGGAGGACGAGACCACGCTGCGCGACGTGGCTTCGCGCACGCAGTACCCGCTGCGCCTCGCGTGGGCTATCACCATCCACAAGTGCGTTCACCCGGACACGCTCGTGACCACGGAAGAAGGGCTCATCCCGCTTGGCGAGGCGGCTGAGAGCGGGCGTATCGCTACGCTGTCCGGGATGCAGAAGTACTCGAACTACGTGCGCAACCCGGTCCGCTCCGGGCTGCGTATCGTCACTCGTCGTGGCTTCGAGCTTGCCATCACGCCGGAGCATGGCTTGATGGCGTCCAAGGGCGACGGCCCATTCGCGCGTGTCGATGCTAATGCGCTGGTCGTGGGGGATCGTCTGCGCTTGGCGCGCGGCATGTCCCACGGCGGCATGGAGAACTTGCCGCTGCCTCCCGCGACGGAGACGAGGGACACACGCCGCGTGCCGTTCCGCGTTCCCGAGAAGATGTCCGCCGAGTTGGCGGAGTTTCTTGGGCTCATGGTCGCGGACGGGACGCTCTACAAGCGCGGCTTTCGCCTCGCGAAGCGTCACGCTGACGTGGTCGCGCGATTCGCGAAGCTCGGCGGCGCTCTCTTTGGGCTGCGCCCGAAGCTCTCGCGGCCGAAGTGGACCAGGGCCGACTTCGCGGAGTTCAACTCGACGCCGGTAGCGGACTGGCTACGCGCGGTCGGCGGCATGGCCCCGAACGCCAAGGCTGTTCCGAGCGTCGTGCTGCGTAGCCCCGAGGCGATACAGCGCGCGTTCTTGCGAGGGCTGTTCGAGGATGGCTCGGTTCACGTCAAGCGCGAGAACTTCTCGCACATCGAGTGGTCTACGGCATCGGAGCGCATGAGCCACGTCGTGCAGGTCATGCTGCTGCACCTTGGGATCTTCTCCTCACGCCGCTGCGTTACGCGAGTGATGCGTGGTGAGGAGCGGAGTTCATGGCGGCTCTGGATCTATGGAGCGGACGCGCGCGCCTTCGTCCGCAAGATCGGGTTCGTGTCGAGCTTCAAGATGTGTCGCGCGCAGTACGCGCTCGACGTGGACGAGGATGACGATTTGGAGGAACTTGTTTCGGACAAGATCGTGTCCATTGAGCGGATTGAGATGCCATCAGTATGCGTCACGGTCCCCTACGCTGGGCGGTTCATTCAGGGCGGCTTCGACGGGTTCAACTCGCAAGGGATGACCATCGACAGGGTGTCGATGGACCTCTCGCGCACGTTCTCGCCCGGCCAGGCGTACGTCGCGCTCTCGCGCTGCCGGACGCTCGAAGGCATCAACATCGAGGCATGGCAGGGGGCGGAGTCGATCGTCGCCCACCCCATGCTTCGTCAAGCTGTGCCGGCATGGTAGCTTGACGGTTCTACCTGGGCTCGGTATACTGGACGATGCCTGGGCTCGGGTATACTGGACGATGTCTGAGACAAGCAGGAGGGCGACGTGGTGAAGAAGGTGAAGGCGAAGCGCCCCAAGACGGTGAAGGCCGTCGTTTGGGTAGCCGTGCTCCCCGACGGCGAGTACAGCGCCGTCGGCTGGGCCGGGAAGCAGCAGAAGCACACCGAGGCCGATGCCGACAACATGATGTCCGCTGCGGTGGATGGTCTCCGCGGGGCAGGCGCCTACCACTACGTGCGCGTCGAGGTGGACATCCCCGTGCCCGTGGAGACGGTGGAAGCCAAGGGCAAGGTGACCGACGTGAGGCCGGGTGAGCAGTGACGCCGCTGGAGCTTCGCATCGGCCTTGGCGACTACGACGGTGATCCATTGCTCCGCGTCGTCGACGACCTGGAGCGCATGCGG
>JAHFBW010000304.1 GCA_023249845.1 Candidatus Eiseniibacteriota bacterium | reverse complement strand
CGGAACGCGGGCAGGCTTGAGCGAGATCCTGGCGCCGGCGCGTCACGGCCGCGCGTTCCTCGCGGCGCGCCGTCACTACGCCGCGGTCGTCGCGAACCTGGTGGCGAACGACATGGACGTGGTGGATGCGAACGGCCGCCACATCGGGCTCTCGCCCGACGTGCCGCTGGATCAGATCCAGGGCGTGGCCCCCGGGACCACGCTCGGCGCGTGGGTCGCCGCGACCGAGGCGACCATGATGGCGATGGGAGAGAGCGGAAGCCGCGACCGCGCAGCGCGCGAGAAGTGCCGTCGCATCCGATTCCAGGCGCGTGAGATCAACGGGGGTGCCCACACGACCGGTTGCGCGGGCTTGAGCCAAACGCTGCTCGCGGATGACGACGGGGACGATGCCGAGTCGTTCGGTTCAGGTGAGGCCACCGCGATGGTCTCCGGTGGCGGCACGCCGTTCTCCGGACCGTCACGCATGCGGTGGACCCTCGACCGCGCCGAGTCGGTCGAGCTGGACGTGGTGGACCTGGGTGGCCGTCGCGTGAAGCACCTGGCCCGCGGCACGTTCTCCGCAGGCACGCACGATTTCACTTGGGACGGTCGCGCCGACGACGGCCAGGCCATGCGCCCCGGCGCGTACTTCGTCACCGGCCGCATCGGCGACGTCCAGCTGTCGCAGCGAATGATCCTGCTCCGGTAGATCCGCCTCGCGAGACGTGGCGGCGGGGGGTGCGCAGTGGTGTCCGGCCGCGCGCCCCCTTGTTCGTTCGGGCCGACCGAGTCTCGGACCGAAGGGTGCGCCACGGAGTCCACATCGGATTCGCAGCGAGTGCCCAGCGCACGTCCCGCTCGCTGCCCGCTCGATTGACCTTGCGAAGCGCTCGTTCACCTCGGGCAACTCGCCTCCGTACCGCGGCGGCCGCGCGGTGAATCGAGCCGGAACGTGTTGCGCACCTGCGCTCCAACTCACGTGCCCCTGCCCCCGGCGGGGGATCCCACCCGGGCACGATGCGCTACGCGCGGCGCCCGTGCGCAGTCGCACCCGAATGTTGGTGTGGCGCGGTTCTTCCATAGGAAGGCGCTGGTTCCGATCGTGGGGAGAGGGACCAGCCGTGATGCGACTTCACCGTCGCTCCGGCGCTTGGGGCCGGCGGCGCGCTCGCGCGCGCGCCGGCCGCCCGGGGAAGGAGAGAGCCCCGGGACGTGCCAGGTTCAAGACCGGTGAGCGCGTGGCCTTCGGGCCCGCCTCACCGCCCGGTGGCGCACCGGGCAAGCGGCCACCTCGCGAAGGCGGGGGTGGCCGCAGCGCTTTTGGCGCGAATCCTTACTCGTGAACGCGCATGGGCCCGTGTGCGGGCATTCTCTGGCGAGCCGCTTGACCCTCGCGCCGCGGCACCCGTAACCTGTTGCCCGAACGTTTGCAGCACCCGGCAGGGCGCACCGCCCGCCGGCTCCCGGGATCCACGTGGTCCCCCTCGCCCAGAGCGGCGCAGACCCCAGATGCCCTTTTCGTTCCAGCTCGAATCCCAGGATCCGGCCACCGGCGCGCGCGCCGGCCGGTTCGCCACATCCCATGGCGAGGTGCTCACGCCGGCGTTCATGCCGGTCGGCACCGCGGGCTCGGTGAAGACGCTCGCTCCCGACGACCTCACGGCCGCCGGCTGCGACATCGTGCTCGCGAACACCTATCACTTGATGCTTCGCCCCGGCGTGGAGACCGTGAGCCGACTGGGAGGGCTTCACCGGTTCATGGGCTGGGACGGCGCCCTGCTGACGGACAGCGGCGGCTTCCAGGTGATGAGCCTCGACGAGTTGAATCGCGTGAGCGAGCAGGGCGTGGAGTTTCGCTCGCACTTGGACGGCTCCAAGCACATGTTGTCGCCCGAGCAGGCGGTGCGCGTGCAGGACGGGCTCGGCACCGACATCGCCATGTCGTTCGACCATCTCGTGCGCCTGCCGGCGCCGGCGGAGGACGTGCGCGAGGCGGTGTCACGCACGGCGCGCTGGGCGAAGCGCGGGCTCGACGAGCGCGCGCGACTGCGGAGTGAGGGCCGCGGCGCCATGGCGCTGTTCGGCATCAACCAGGGCGGCACCGACGCGGCCGAGCGCGCGCGCTGCTTCGCCGAGCTGGGTGCGATGCCGTTCGACGGATTCGCGTTGGGCGGGCTGTGGGTGGGCGAGGGTCGCAAGCTCGGCCTCGAGATGGTCGAGCGCGATTGCGGCGAGTTCCCGCGAGAGAAGCCGCGCTACCTGATGGGCGTTGGCCATCCCGTGGACGTGGTCGAGGCGATCGCGCGCGGCGTGGATATGATGGACTGCGTGCTGCCGACTCGGAACGCGCGTCGCGGCACAGTGTTCATCGCCAGCGGGCGGCTCGTCGTGCGGAACGCGGCCTATGCGCAGGACGAGCGGCCGCTCGACCCGGAGTGCGACTGCACCACCTGCCGCAAGTACACGCGCGCCTACCTGCGCCACCTGTTCGTGTCGGGCGAGATGCTCGGCATGCGCCTGGCGTCGGTGCACGCGGTGCATCACATGATGTCGCTGGTGCGGCGCGCCCGCGCGGCCGTGCAGCACGGACGTTTCTCGGCGTTCCGTCAGGAGTTCCTCGAGCAGTTCGCGAGCGGCGAGACGCTCGCGCGTGCCGCGTCGTGATGCGCGCGGCGATTCCCTCCCACCGAAAGGAAGCGGCATGTTCGTGACCGACGTACTCGCACAGGGAACGGCGTCCACTCCCGTGGACAGCTCGCCGATGGCCCAGTTCTTTGGAGGTGGCTTCAGCTTCCCCGTGATGATGGCGCTCATGTTCGCCATCCTCTACTTCATGGTCATTCGCCCGCAGAACCGCGACCGGAAGAAGCTCCAGCAGCGCGTGGACGCGCTCAAGAAGGGCGACAAGGTGCTCACGACGAGCGGCATCTTCGCCACCGTGGTGAGCCTGGAGGCCGACCGCGCCATCCTGCGCATCTCGGAGGAGACGAAGGTCGAGTTCGCGAAAAGCGCCATCGCCCAGGTGCTCGCGCCGGAAATGAAGTGATGCCGCTTCGACCTGTCCGCATCTACGGCGACCCGGTGCTGCGCGAGAAGTCCCGCGAAGTGCGCGAGTTCGACGCCTCGCTGGGATCCCTCGTGGCCGACCTCTACGACACGATGGCCGCCTATAGTGGCGTCGGCCTGGCCGCGAATCAGGTGGGCGTGGCCCAGCGCGTGTTCGTGGTCGACGTGCCGTACCCGGACGGCACGCGCGACCGTTTCGCCGTGGTGAATCCGGTGCTCGATCAGCGTTCTGGCAAGGAGAAGTCCGAGGAGGGCTGCCTGTCCATGCCCGGCATCCTCGCCGACGTGGACCGCGCCAAGCGCGTTCGGCTGCGAGCGTTCGACGAGCACGGCCAGCCGTTCGAGCGCGTCGTCGAGGGCTACGTCGCACGCGCCATCCAGCACGAGACAGATCACCTGGACGGCGTGTTGTTCACCGACCGGCTGGGGCCGCTCAAGCGCCAGTTCCTGCGCCGAGAGTTGGACGCGCTGGCGCGCGGTGAGGTGCCCGAGGACTACCACCCGGGCCGCGGCGAGGGGGTCATTTGAAGCCGAAGGTCGTGTTCATGGGCACGCCGGAGTTCGCGGTTCCATCACTTCGCGAGCTGGCGCGAGCGTGCGACGTGGTGCGCGTCGTGACGCAGCCGGACCGCCCGCGTGGCCGTGGCCAGCAGACGAGCGAGTCGCCCGTCGCCCAAGCCGCGAGCGAACTCGGATTACCGGTGATACGGCCCGCGGACATGAAGACGCCCGAAGTCCTGGCCGAGCTGTCGTCGCTCAGCGCCGACGTGTTCGCCGTGGTGGCGTTCGGCGCCATCCTGACGCCGGCGGTGCTTTCGGCACCGCGTGCAGGTTGCGTGAACCTGCACGGTTCGCTGCTTCCGGATCTTCGCGGCGCCGCGCCCGTGCAGCGCGCGCTTTGGGAAGACCGTGCCAGGACCGGCGTGTGCACACTGTTCATGGACCAGGGCGTCGATACCGGCGACGTCATCCGCTGCCTCGAGACACCGATCCGGGACGACGATGACGCCGGCACGCTGGCCGCGCGGCTCGCCGAACTCGGCGGGCCGCTGCTGAGCGACAGCGTACGCCTGGCGGCGACCGGCACCGCGCCTCGTGCGCCGCAGGATCGCGCGGCGGGGAGCTACGCTAAGAAGCTGCG
>JAHFBW010000051.1 GCA_023249845.1 Candidatus Eiseniibacteriota bacterium | reverse complement strand
GATGCGGCGGTTCAGGTGTACATAATCCTGGAACAGCTGCAGCGCGTGGCGCGTGAGCGCCTCGTGCTCGGGGCTCGGCAGATCGGGGTCGGGCAGCGCTGCGACCTGAACGGTGTAGTAGTCGTTCGACCACTGGAAGCGTTTGGCCTCGGCGCGCAGCAGCCCTTCGACCAGGACGCGCAGCGTGCCGTCCGGCAGCCGGAAGAGCTGCAGCACGCGCACGATGGTGCCGGTTCGGAAAAGCTCGTCGTGCTGCGGGTCGGCCACTTCGCTCCGCTTCTGCGCGGTCACGAACAGGATGCGGTCGCGCGCCATGGCCTTCTCGATGGCGTTCACCGACGGCAGGCGCCCCACGAGCAGCGAGATGCTCATGTGCGGGAACACGACCACGTCGCGAAGCGGCAGGAGCGGCAGCCGATCCGAGATGCGGAGCGTCTCGTCGCCGCGGCGGAACTCGAGCTTCGAAACCACCGTGTCGGCCGTGGTAGCGAGCGCGCGGGAGGCGCGCGACGCGCCGGCCTTGGTGCCGTTGGACTTCGCGTGGCGGGCGCGGGCCGCCTTCGCGCCATTCACGGCGGGGGCCTTCGGAGAACTCGCCTTGCGCGACTTGTTCGCGGGCTTGGCGACGGGCTCGGCCGCGGGCTTGGCACGGCGGGGGCGGCGGGACTTCGGGGACACGGGCACGGACTCCTTGCGAGGACGAAGACGAAACGGGCGGCGCCGAAGCGCCGCCCGTTCGGTTCGAGCCCACAGGGGCCGTCGGCCGTGTCGGATCAGGCTTCCTTGCGTCGCTTCTCGCGCTCGCCGCGGAACGTGAGGAGCGGCGACGCGCCGGTTTGGATGCTCTCCTTCGAGATCGTGCAACCAATGACGTCCGAGCGCGAAGGGATGTCGTACATCACCTCCAGCATGGCCTCTTCGATGACCGCGCGCAAGCCGCGCGCGCCGGTGCCGCGGGTGATCGCCAGCTGCGCGATGGCGCGCAGCGCGTCCTCCGTGAAATCGAGTTTCACGCCCTCCATCTCCATGAAGCGGCCGTACTGCTTGGTGATGGCGTTCTTGGGCTCGGTGAGGATGCGGATCAGCGAATCCTCGTCGAGTGAGTCGAGCGTGCCCACGACGGGAAGGCGACCCACGAGTTCGGGGATCAGGCCGTAGCGCAGCAGGTCGTCGGGCTCGACGAGCGCCATGAGCTCGCCGGCATTCCGCTCCGCCCTTGTCTTCACGTCAGCGCCGAACCCCAGCACCTTCTTGCCAACGCGGCGCTCGACGATCTTGTCGAGGCCCTCGAACGCGCCGCCGCAGATGAACAGGATGTCCTTCGTGTTCACCTCGATGTATTTCTGCTGTGGGTGCTTGCGACCACCCTGCGGCGGTACGTTCGCGACGGTGCCCTCGAGGATCTTCAAGAGCGCCTGCTGCACGCCTTCGCCCGAGACATCTCGCGTGATGCTGGGGTTCTCGCTCTTGCGCGAGATCTTGTCGATCTCATCGATGTAGACGATGCCGTGCTCGGCATTCACCAGGTTGAAATCCGCCGATTGAAGCAGGCGCACGAGGATGTTCTCGACGTCCTCGCCGACGTAGCCGGCCTCGGTGAGGCTCGTGGCGTCCACGATCGCGAATGGCACCTTGAGGAATTTGGCGAGCGTGCGCGCGAGCAGCGTCTTGCCGGTGCCGGTGGGCCCGATCAGCAGGATGTTCGACTTTTCCAGCTCGATCTCGCCCGCCGTCGGCGGCGAATAGATGCGCTTGTAGTGGTTGTAGACCGAGACGGCGAGCGTCTTCTTGGCGCGCTGCTGGCCCACGACGTAGTCGTCGAGGATGCGCTTGATCTCGGACGGCTTCGGCAACGAACCGCTTGAAGTCGGCGTCTCGCGCTCGGATTCGCCTTCGAGGATGTCGTTACACAGCTTCACGCACTCGCTGCAGATGTAGACAGACGGTCCGGAAACGAGCCTGGCCACCTCGTCCTGGCCACGGCCACAGAACGAGCAGCGGATCGGATGCGGCGTCGCGATGCGCTTCTTCATGGAATCTCGGCCCTCGAGTGCGTGGGGGTCGGCCCCGCGGTCCGTAGCAGACCGCGGACTCTAGCGGCGCTTCTCGATGATCTCGTCCACCAGGCCGTAGTTCTTGGCTTCCTCGGCCGTCATCCAGTGGTTGCGGTCCGTATCCTTGACGATCTGCTCGATGGGCTTGCCGGTGTGCTTGGCAAGGATCGTGTTCAGCTGCTCGCGCGTCTTGAGCATCTCGCGCGTCGCGATCTCGATGTCGCTGGCCTGGCCCTGCGCGCCGCCCAGCGGCTGGTGGATCATGACCTTGGCGTTCGGCAGGCAGTAGCGCTTGCCCGTCGCACCGGCCGTCAGCAGCACGGCACCCATGCTCGCGGCGAGCCCCAGGCACAGCGTGCTCACCGGGCACTTCACGAACTGCATCGTGTCGTAGATGGCCAGCCCGGCCGAGACCACGCCGCCCGGGCTCTGGATGTAAAGGTTGATGTCACGCTCCGGGTCCTCGCCCTCGAGGAAGATCATCTGGGCGACCACCAGGTTTGCGATGTAGTCGTCGATCGGCGTCCCGATGAAGATGATGCGATCCTTGAGCAGACGCGAGTAGATGTCGTACGCGCGTTCACCCCGGCCGGTCTGCTCCACCACGAACGGAACGGAAGCCATCACGGAGGTCCCTTTCTGTTTCATTCTCATAGGTCATCGGCAGCCGCGGGGTTCGGCTTGTGCTTGGATTCAGTTCCCCGCCGAAAGTTCCACCGGCTCCTGCAACGTCTCTTCCTTCAACTGCGACGCTTGGATCACCAGGTCGAGCGCTTTCTTCTCGAGCATGGACTCGGCCAGTGCTTTTCGCCGCTCGGCCGATGCGTAATGTTGGCGTACCCGGGCGGCACTGCGCGGATCCGACTCCACCAGCCGCAGGATCTGCTGACCCACTTCCTCGTTCGAGACCTCGAGTGATTCCTGTTTCGCGAGTGCGCCGAGGAGGATCTCCCGTTTGAGAGAGCGCTCCACACCCGGACGGTAATGCCCTTCGAGCTGCTTGTGCAGGTCCTCGGAGACCTCGCGGCCCCCGGTCTGCTCATGGAGAACCTGGTCCAGCATGTAGCCCACCAGCCGGGGGGACAGCTCCAGCGGGTGGCGGCGGACGAGTTCGTCGATGGCCTGGCCCTCCAGCTCCCGGCGAACTCGCTGCGCGTCCTCGGCTTCGAGGTTGTGGCGCACGCGTTCGCGCAGGCTGGCCAGTGAGTCCAGCCCGAACACGTCCTTGGCGAGGTTATCGTCCAGGGGGCGCAGTTTCTTCTCCTGGATTTTCTTGATATTGACCACGTAACGCACGGTCTGGCCGGCCAGATCCTGTTGCCGGAAGTCCGCCGGGTAGCTCACCGAGAGCGTTCGCTCCTGTCCCGCCTCCGCTCCCAGGAGCCCCGCCTCGAGGTCGGGCAGGAGCTCGGGCGCTCCTATCAGGACGCGGGTGCCCTTGCTGCGCGTCCCCGACAAGCGCCGGCCGTTCGCATCCAGCCGCTGCGAGTCCATGAGCACGATGTCGCCCTTGGCCGCGGCCCGCGACACGTCGAGGAACACCGCCGACTCCTCACGCATGCGCTCGAGCATGGCGTCCACCGCCGCTTCCTGCACCGGCCGCACGCGACGGACGAGCGTGTAGCACTTCCAGTCCGACACCCTGGCCGCGGGAGCCACGTCCACCACGGCCTCGAACGATAACGGCTGGCCCGGCGTGAAGCGCAACGCCTGGACCGACGGCGGCACGACCGCCTTCAACTCGGCCGCGTCCAGCGCCTCGTGCGCGACCTCGGGGATGTAGCGCTCGAGGAACTCGCGCTCGATCTCGGCCGCGTAGTCCTGGCGCACGCGATCGAGCGGCACCTTACCTTTGCGGAAGCCCGGCGCGGAGACCTGCTGCTGGAATCGCCGGGTCACGGCGAGCAGGCGGCTCTCGACGTCCTCGGCGGGTACCTCGATGGTGAGCGTGTGCTGCCAGAGGCCGGATTCGCGAACGGTATGCTTCATCGATTCGGGGGTCCTTGGGTGTGGTGGTGCGGCGCACTGGTGCCGAGGCGAGGTGCGGATGGGACGAAGTGGTGCGAGAGGGGGGATTCGAACCCCCACGAGTTGCCCCACCGGATCCTAAATCCGGCGCGTCTGCCAGTTTCGCCACTCTCGCACGCCGGTATGACGGCGCGGGTCGCGGCGCCCCTGGCCCGTGGCGTGCCGGTGCCCTGGGAATCCGGCACCGGGTGGCCCGACCGGGCTCCACGACGCTGCGAAAGCGGGCGGGAGTATAGCACAGGGCCCCTCGCGCTCCGCGCGCGCCGGGGCCCCGTGGAGGGCCGCTACAACGCGATCCGCACCGAGGCCACGATGCGGTCGTCCGAGGAGCGTGGCAGGTCTCCGTGCGCGAGGTTCCGATGCAGGATGCCCGCATCGAGCACGAGATCGCCGGACACCCACGTGAAGCCCACCGACAGCAATCCGGCCTTCTCCTCGACGGCGCCGGGATTCTTCTCCTGCCCGACGCCGAACCGGGCGCCCCAGGGTAGCTCCGGGTCCTTCCAGTCGAAGCCGGCGCTCCAGCTCGCGCCAGTCGTGGTGCCGATGTCGAGCCCTTTCCAGTCGGCCCCGCTGCGCACGGAGAGCCCGGCCACGAAGCGTGTCGCCGGCGCGATGGTGACCCGTCCCGAGACGCCGCCCGACCACTCGACGTCACGCGTCGCCGTGAAGTCGTACGTCGTGTCGCCGAGCGCCAGGCGTTCGTCGGCCGTGCCGGTCATGGTGAGCTCGGAGCCATAGCGTAGCGCGGCGCCGAACCAGCTTCCCCACGGTCGGTCGACGTCCTTCTCCCACGACACGCCGCCACTCACACCGAATCCGTCGCCGCCCATGTCGATGAGCCGGTCGCCCGCCGACGGGTCGCCCGACTGTTCGTGCGTCTCATAAGAGTCGTCGCGTCGCACGTACTCCCCGGCAAGCCCGATGCGCAGTACCCCCGCGGCGTGCGACACCGACCCGCCGGCGCGGATCTCGCGCTGCGACGTGAGCAGGCGTTGGAACGCCGGCGTGGCGAGCGGCCCGGCGGAGTACGAGAACTCCTCCAGGCGCAGCACGGGTTGCCACGCGTAGAGCGTGATGCCCCATTGCCGGAACGCCATCGCGTAGCGGGCACCGGCCGCGTCGGGGTAGCCCGTGACCTGTTCGAAGTCGCGGTTCTGCGACGAGATGTCCTGCCGGCTCACGCGCTGGAACAGTGGCGATAGCTCGAGTCCCCTGGGAAGCGTCGCAGCGGGGTTCTCGAACCCGGTCGTGCCCAGCCAGCGGTCTGCGAGCGCCAGCCCGGCCGAAGCGGCGTTGGCCGGGGTCACGAAGTCGCCGGGCAGCGGGAATGCGAAGTCAGGATTGACGAGCGCTGGGGGAGCGGCGGCGCGGGCGATCGGGCAGACCGCAATGAGCACGGCCAAGCCCCACGCGAGAGCGTGGAACGGATGGAGGCGTCTAGCGAGCATTCAGGCTCCGTACTTGTCGAGACGCCCGGCGTGCGCAAGCAATACCGCGATAAGGTCCTTGCTCGCAAGGTCCCCCAGCGAGCCCGCGCGGCAGGCCTTCTCGTGGAATCGGCTATGTCCATCCCGGAAGCACAGGTCCGACCGAACCAGCACGGGCACCGGGTGCCAGGAATGGCCCTTCATGGAGACCGGCGTCGAGTGGTCGCCGGTGATGCACAACACGTCCGGGCGGAGCGCCATGAGCCTGGGGAGCGCCGCGTCCACGGACTCGATCACCGCGACCTTCGCAGTGAAGTCACCGTCCTCCCCCGCCATGTCGGTGCCCTTGACGTGCACAAACAGGTAGTCGTGCGCCTGCCACTCGCGCTCGACCACGGCGAACGCCTCGGCCGCGCCCTCCCCGGCGGGCACGTGCAGGCTCATGCCGGCGAGACTCGCCACGCCGCGATACATCGGGTAGGCCGCTATGGCGGCGGCGCGCAGTTTGAAGCGCTCGCGATACCCGGCGAAGCTCGGCCGCTCCGAGAGCCCGCGCAGAAGCAGGCCGTTCGCGGGCGACTCCGCCTTCAAGACCTCGGTGGCCCGGCGGACGAATGCGTTCACGACACGCGCGGACTTCTCGTCGCGCGCCGAGCCGCTCTCGAGCGCGTGCGCGGCGGGCACGGCGTGGCCGCCCTTGTGCGGATCGGAGTCGCTCACCGCGCCACCCAGTCCGGGGCCGCGCAGCACGACGACGAAGCGATGCCCCTTCCCCGCCTGGAGCATCACGTTCACATCCTCGAACGTGCCCAGCTCGGCGGCGAGCTTCGCGACCAACCGTGCGCACGTCTCGCTCGGGATGCGGCCGGCGCGCCGGTCCGTGACGACGCCCTTCGCGTCGAGCGTGCAGAAGTTCGCACGCGCGGCGACGTCGCCCGGCTGTAGGTCGATGCCCGCGCCGAGCGCTTCGAGCACGCCGCGTCCGACCAGGTGTGTGAGCGGGTCGTAGCCGAAGAGCCCCAGGTGACCCGGGCCGCTGCCGGGCGTGATGCCGGGGGCGACAGGTGTCAGCCGCCCGAGCGCGCTCACGTTCGCGAGCGCATCCAGGTTCGGCGTCTTCGCCGCCTCGAGCGGCGTGCGGTCGCCGTTCCCGGCATGCGGCAGGTCGCCGAGACCGTCCAGCACGAGCAGGACGATCTTCGAAGTGTGCTCGAGTGCGAGTGATTCGAGGATCATGTTCGGGGTCTCGTCCTTCGCATATGGGTGTGCCGATGAGCGGGCGCGCGTCTGGGCGCGCGGCAGCGTGCGCTCAGTGTCCGGGAATGGTGCCCCATGCCGTCCACCAGCGGAGGATGCGGGGCGCGAAGTTTCCAGCGCGCACGGCGGGATCGTCAGCCACGGCCTCTGCCGCCTCGGCGCTGTCGCCGCGCAGGACGAGTACGGAGCGCAGCTCGCCCGCGCCCTCGATCGCACCCGTGAACACGAGCTGTCCGCTCGCGCGGAGCTTCTCGATGTGCGCCTGGTGCTCGGCGAGGAGTTTCTTCACTGCGGGTGTGGGACTGGAGTCGTAACGCGGGCCGCGCTCGAGCATCACCCAGCCGAAGCTCACCATGGAATCCGGCATGCCCTGCCCCTGCCGTTGCTGCACTTGGGCGCGGCGCCGGTATTCGTCGCCAAGGCCCGGGGGTGCTACCCATGGGAAGCGCCGGCACTCGAGCCGGCCAGACGCGAGCGCCGGGTCGCCGGCGAGCAGCGAGTCGATCGGATCGTCGCCCGGGCGGAACACGAAGATGCCCCGGAACTCGCCGTCACGTTCGAACGGACCGGCCGCCACCAGCGCGCCGTGCTTCGCCATGCGCCCGATGTTCGCCATGTGGCCGGCCTGGATGCTGTCGGTGTGCGGTGTGCGCTCGGGCGTCCAGCTCGGGCCCCGCTCGAGCAGGCCGAGCTGGTACCTCACCGGGGCGCGGTCGCCCGAGCGGACGGTCAATTCGGTCATGGCCGGCGTCGCGGTGACCAGCAACAGCAGGCCGATGCCGAAGCAGGTGCGTCGAAACATGGGGTGGGACTCTAGAGTACTTGCTCTCGGAGTGCATCCGCGTCCCGAGTGATGACGCGCCGCGCTTGTCTGCCCACAGAACCCCGCCTATCCTGCTTCGCGCTTCGTGATCCCGCAGCATCCCCAGCATCACTCGGAGACCTCCACTCCATGGCGATCCAGAGAGTCGGCGTGATCGGCTGCGGCCTGATGGGCAGCGGCATCGCGCAGGTGAGCGCGCAGGCCGGGTTCCCCACGCTCGTGCGCGAGGTGAGCCCGAACGCGCTCGAGAAGGGCCTCGGCTCCATCTACAAGTTCCTGCAGGCCGGCGTGGACAAGGGCAAGGTGCCGCCCTACGAGCTCGACAAGGTCAAGAAGAACCTGACCGGCACCGTGAAGCTCGAGGACCTCACCGACTGCGACCTGATCGTGGAGGCGGCACCCGAGAACCTGCCGCTCAAGAAGGAGCTGTTCGGCGCCCTCGAGGCGATCGTCAAGCCGGGTGCGATCTTTGCTTCGAACACCTCGAGCCTCTCGATCACCGAGATGAGCAACTTCTGCAAGCGGCCCGAACGCTTCCTCGGGCTTCACTTCTTCAATCCCGTCCCGCTCATGAAGCTGGTGGAGGTGGTGAAGACCGTGCGCAGCGATGCCGCGGCGGTCGCCGACGCGAACGCGTGGTGCATGGCGATCGGCAAGACGGTGGTGAACTGCGGCGACTCCACGGGTTTTGTCGTGAACCGGCTGCTCGTGCCCTACATGCTCGATGCCGTCCGCGTGTACGAGCAGGGGCTGGCGAGCCGCGACGACATCGACAACGCCATGAAGCTCGGCTGCGGCTACCCGATGGGTCCGCTGTTCCTCACGGATTACGTCGGGCTCGACACCACCTACTACATCAGCGAGATCATGTTCGACGAGTTCAAGGAGCCGCGCTTCGCGGCGCCACCGCTCCTGAAGCGCATGGTGCTCGCCGGACAGCACGGGCGGAAGACCGGGCGCGGCTTCTACGACTGGAGCGCGAACCCGCCGAAGTGAACGATTCGATCCCGGGCGCGCGCTTGCTCGCCGACTTCTTCACGTCGGTGTCGCCGCGGCTGTTCGCGGAGCTCGAGCAGTGCGGCTCGCTCGCGGGCGCTGACCGCGCGACGGCCGAGCGCGAGTGGCGGGCGGTCGCACTGCATGCGTGCATTCGCGGCGTGGTCGCCGACGGACCGCCCGCCGAATCGGCGGCCAACATGGTGGACACGTTTCATGATCGCGTGCTCGCCGAGTTGGCAGCGGAGGGCGAACAGGCGGCGTGGCGCACGCGGCTCGCCGAGCGCTACGCGGAGTACGACGGCGTCGCGCGCACGCTCGGCCAGAAGGGCGCGGCGCTCGTGCCGGCCGCGATCTCGCGCGCATGCGCGCGACACGTGGGCGCGCAAGACACGCGCGGCCTCGCCGAGGCCATGGCCCCGCTGCTCGAAGCGCTCGCGGATGGCGCCGCGGCGACGGTCGCGAGCCTCAACGCGACGCGCCTGCCTCCGCTCGAAGGGCTCCGGCGCGTCACCGCGAGGCTCGACGCGGCGGGCATCACGTGGGCGGTCGGCGCCAGCGGGCTTCTCGCCTCCCTCGGGCTCGTCGACCAGGTGAACGACTGGGACGTGCAGGTGGAGACCGATCCCGAGGCGCTCCGCGAGATGTACGCGGACCTCCCCCACGTCTTCCATGGCAACGGTGGTTGCCACGCGGATTGGAAGCTGGCGTTCGAGGCCGAACGCACCGAGTTGATTCCGCGCTTCGCGTTCTTCGTTCCCGGTGGCGTCGTGCGCGTGGGTATGCGCGTGTGCGGCACATGGCGCGGGCTGCCCATGGCGAGCCCGGAGGGTTGGGCGTGCGCCTACGGCATCATGGGCCTGCTCGACGAGCCCGCGCTCCGCGCCCGGCGCATGGAGCGATCGGAACGATTGTTCGCGTGGCTCTCTGAGCATGGCACGGACGCCGCCCGCGTCGAGGAACTGCTGCGCGAACCGCTGCCGGATTCACTCGCGACGCGCCTCGCGACGCTGCCTCGCAAGTGAAGGTCTAGCGGGGACTATTCATGAGCTGCGTCGCGAGAATACGTCCAGGGCGCGCCAGACAAGGAGCGTAGCCCGGTCGCGACGCAGTCGTGTCTGGACGACACGTCGAGGAGCGACCGGGCTCCGCGACGCCGGATGGTGCGGTCTGGTCGTGTTCGCAGCAGCAGCTCATGAATAGTCCCCGCTAGGAGTCGACCAGCGTGCGCATCGCCGTGGCATCGAGGCCGTACTGCAGCATGCCGTCGTCCGAACGCCGGGCGCCGTGTGATTCGTAGAACGCGCGCGCGGGGTTCCACTCGAGCACGTGCCAGTCCACGCGATGACAGCCGCGCTCGAGCGCGTCCGCCACGAACGCGCGAAGCAACCCATGGCCGGCGCCCGTGCCGCGTGCCGTCTCCTCCACGTACAGGTCCTCGAGCCACATGCGCGGGTTCGTGCGGAACGACGAGTACGTGAAGTGGTAGAGCGTGTAGCCCACGAGCCGGCCGTCGTCGCGCTCGGCGACGTGACTCCACAGCACGGGCCGCTCGCCGAACAGCATGCCGTGGAGACGCTCGCGCGTTCCGGTGAGGATGTCGGTCATGTGCTCGTACACGGCCAGACCGTGCACCATGTCCCACACTCGGGGCAGATCCGCCTCGCGCGTGCGCCGGATGGTCACGCGCGCGGTCGCGTCGCGTTGGCGGGCGGTCATACGACTCCTTCGCTTTCGCTCATTCGCCGATCACTTTGACGAGCACGCGCTTGGCTCGGCGGCCGTCGAACTCGCCGTAGAAGATCTGCTCCCACGGCCCGAAGTCGAGCCGGCCCTGCGTGATCGCCACCATGACCTCGCGCCCCATGACCTGGCGCTTGAGGTGCGCGTCCGCGTTGTCCTCGCCCGTGTCGTTATGGCGGTACTGGCTCGTGGGCGCGTGCGGCGCAAGCTTCTCCAGCCACACCTCGTAATCGTGGTGGAGTCCGGATTCGTCGTCGTTGATGAACACGCTCGCCGAGATGTGCATGGCGTTCACGAGCACCATCCCCTCGCGCACGCCGGACGCCTCGACGGCCGACGCCACCTCGCGCGTGATGTTCACGAACGCGCGGCGCTTCGGGATGTTCATCGTGAGGTAAGCGGTATGGCTCTTCATGGCGAGGCAACGTAGCACAGCGTCACTCAGTCGCCCTGCGACTTTCCGCGCCACCAGGCTTCCGCTTCGGCGCTGCTCCAGGGCTCGCCCACGAGGCTCCGCGCGAGACGATCACAGAGCTCGTCCGCATCGCGCGGGCGCGCCGCCGGGTCCTTGGCCAGACACGCCATCACCACGGCGTCGAGCGATGGCGGGATGGATTGCGGCGCGCGCTCGGCGAGTGGAGTCGGCGTCACCTGCGCATGCTGGCGCAGCAGCTCGCTCCGCTCCGCGGCCTCGAACGGCCGCGTTCCGGAGAGCAACCAATAGGCGATGCAACCGAGTGCGTACAGGTCGGCGCTCGGACCGCCGGCACCGTCGAAGATCTGTTCTGGCGCCATCCACCCCGGCGTGCCGAGCCATGAACCCTCGCGCGTGAGCCGCGCGTCTCCCTCGCGTGAGGTGGGGCGCGCGAGACCGAAGTCGAGCACCTTCAAGAAGTCGTGCTCGCGTCCGTAGTGGCACACGAACAGGTTCGCGGGCTTCAAGTCACGATGCGTGAGCCCGTTCGCGTGCGCCTCGCCCAGCGAGTGACACACCTGCTTGAGCCAGTGCACCGCGCGTCTGGGCTCCACCGGGCCGTGGCGGTAGACGTAGTGCTCGAGGTTCATGCCTTCCAGGAGCTCCATCGCGTAATAGAGTATGCCGTCGTCGCTTACGCCAAAGTCGAACAACTGCACCGTGTATGGCGAGCGCAGCGACGCGGTGACCTGCGCCTCGCGAGTGAAGCGCTGGACCGCGGCCTCTCCTGCCTCGGCCGGAGCTTGGAGTCGCTCGGCGAGAATCAGCTTCACCGCGGCGGGTCGGGCGAGCATCAGGTGACGCGCCTCCCACACCTCCCCCATTCCACCCTGGCCCAGCGGCCTCAGTAGTTCGTATCCCCCCATGCGCCTCGCGGCCGCGGCCTCGCGTCGCGCGCCGTGGATCGTGCGTGACGCGACCACGGCGAGGCCCAGGCCGACCACCGCGGCGATCGACGAGCCCCAAAAGTCGGAGGCGCTCGCGGTCACGCGGCCCGTCGCGGCGAGCAGCGCGATACCCAGCGGCATCGTGAGCGCGCAGGCGCTCGAGGCGATGAGCGATTCGCGAAGCGGAACCGGCACCATGAGCGAAAACAGGAGGATGATCGGCACCACCCACGTGAGCCCGGGCACGTGACCGGTGTGCAGGTAGGCCGCCCAGCTGTTCACGATCGAGATGAGCGCCGAGATCAGGAATTCGAATCCGAGCGCGAGCGTGAGCACCGCGCGGTCGCTCAAGCGAGGTCCGAGCGCGAGCAGGAACATCGTGCCGCAGAGCACGAGTCCTGCCACATCGTTCGTGAGGTCGAGTTTCCGTTCGAGCGGGCCGTCGTGGGAGATGCCGGCCCACATCGAGACCAACAGAACGAGGTTTGCCGCGACGCCGAGGCCCGCCGCGACGCGGATGCGCCGCCTCGACTCGTGCGTCGCTTCGCTCGGCGGCTCGTGACGCGTGTCGGCTTCGGTCCGCATGGCGGCGAGCCAGCGGGCCGGCAGCAACCTGCGCAATCGGCCTCCCCCGCGGATGGACACTCGCGGCTCGGGCGAGGGTGGAGTCGCTTGCGCCGCGCCCCCCAAGGGCGTGACGCGGCGCAGAGTATACTTCGCGCCTGCGCGCAACGGGCATCGCGCGCATCGAGGCCCATGAGCTGGGAGGTCCCGTGGCCGATCCCGTGGAACCGGATCCTGGCGCCCCTGAGGCCGCCGGCACATCCGGTCGCGTCCTCGCAGGACGCTTTCGCGTCGAGAAGGTGCTGGGCCGCGGCGGCATGGGCGAGGTGCTGCTCGCTCACGATACGCTGCTCCACCGCCAGGTCGCGCTCAAGCACCTCCGCACCGACGGCGGTCAAGATGCTGGCGCACAGCGCGCCGCGGTGCTCAAGGAGGCCCGGCGCGCAAGCCAGGTGAACGATCGCCGCATCGCCGCCATCCACGACGTCCTGGACCTGGGCGACGAGCTGCTCATCGTCATGGAGTACGTGAACGGCGAGACGCTGCGCCAGCGACTGCGCCAGCCGCTCCCGATCGAGCAGTTCTGGGACCTGTCGCGCCAGTGTGTCGAAGCGCTCGAGGCCGCGCACGAACACGGCGTCATCCATCGCGACATCAAGCCCGAGAACCTGATGCTCACGCGTGGGAACGAGATCAAGATCCTCGACTTCGGTATCGCGAGGCAGGCGCCGCGTGTCGAAGGTTCGCAGCTCGAAGGCGCCACCACCGCGACCACCGAGTTGCATCGCGGCCCGGCGGGCACGCCGCTCTACATGGCGCCCGAGGCGCACTACGGCGGCCGCATCGACGAGCGGACGGACATATTCTCGCTGGGCGCGGTCTTCTACGAGATGCTCACCGCGCGCCACCCGTTCACGGGCGATACGTACGAGCACGTGCTCGACCACATCATGAACACGACGCCCGAGCCGGCGTCGGACCTGAATCCCGACGTCACGCCCGAGCTGTCCCGCGTCGTGGAGCGCATGCTCGCCCGCGACCCCGCGAAGCGATTCGCGTCGTGCGCCGACCTGCGAGTGGCGCTGAGTTCCGCGAAGCGGGCGAGCGGCGGGATGCTCACGTCCGAGGAGACACGCGAACTTGCGGCTCGCCCGGCGACGAAGCCGTATCGGGGGCTCACGCAAACGTGGGTCATCGCCGCTCGGGCGGTCGGCATGGTGCTCGCGGGTGTGTTGGTGTGGCGCGTCGTGGCCGCGCCGCGACTGCCCTCCCAGGTCCTGCTCGCGATCCTGCCGCCCGCAGTGCCCGGCGCCACGGAGGACTTCGCGGCGTATGCGCTCGGCGCCACCGAACTGCTCGCGACGCGCTTGATGCGTAGCCAGGATCGGCCCGGATTCCAGATGGCGACGTTCGGGGACAGTTACGGTGAGAAGACCGCATCCGCGGCCGACGCGCGAAGGTCACTGGGCGCGAACCTGGTGCTGGTGCCAACACTGGAGCAGCGCGACAACCGACTGCGCGCGCGACTCGAATTGCGGGAGCCGCGGCGGGACCGCGTGCTCGCCAGCCGTACGGTGGACGTCCCGGTCGCCGAGCCGTTCGCATTCGCGGACAGCGTCTATCACTCCGCGCTCTCGTTGCTGCGACTGCCGAGGCGCATCACCAGCGCTCAGCAGGATCTCGGCATCCGGGGCGCCGGCACGTTGCGATTCCTGCTGCAGGGAATCGGCCGGCGGCGTGCCGCTGAAACGACGGAGGCGAGGCAGCGTGCGCTCGCGGACTTTGAAACAGCCTACCGAACGGAACCGGATCCCGCGGCGCCGCGCGCGTGGCTCGCGGCGGGCCAGGTCAGTATGTTCATCACAACCAAGGACACGGCATGGTTGGTCCGCGCCGAGGCCTCCGCTCGCGAAGCCATCGCGCTCGACAGCTCACGGTCCGAGCCTCATCGCATGCTGGCTTACTCGCTCGGCGTGAGCAAGCGCTACACCGAAGCGCTGGAGGAATACCGGCTCGCGAGCGCGCTCGACCCCACCGACGACGACACCTGGTACGCCTGGGGTCGAATGTGGCTCCGCCTCGGCAAGCCGGAGGAAGAGCGCCGCGTGTATGCTGCGGCCATCGCGCGACGGCCGCACTGTTTCAAGCCGCGCTGGTGGCTGGCCTCGTGGGAGTACCGAAACGGCCACACATCCGAAGCGACCGTCGGCTTTCGAGAGATGATCCGGCGGTCGCCTGACTATTTCATGGGCTACTCGAATCTCGGAGGGCTGCTCCTGTTCCTCGGGAACTACAATGCCGCGGTGGATACGCTGCGCCTTGCGGTCGAGCTGCGACCGAACGCGAGCGCATTCACCAATCTCGGCACCGCCTATTTCAGCTCCGGCCAGCTCACCCAGGCAGTAGAGGCCTACAACCAGGCGTTCCAGTTCGACGATACCGACTACCAGCTGTGGCTGAACCTGGGGGACGCCTATCATTGGCTGAGGGATCGACCGGACCAGGCTCGGGCCGCCTATCGCCAGGGCGTGCGCCTCGGGCGCGAGCAGATGGCGGTGCGGGCCCAGCGCGGCAGCTCGCCGGATCCGATGATCCCCGCGCTGCTCGGGAGCGCGCTCCCGAAGCTGGGCGAGCGCGACAGCGCCGCGGTTATGATGCGCACAGCGCTCGCGCTGGACAGCTTGAACTCACGTGTGCAGTACCAGGCGGCTCTCACGCAGTGGCAGCTCGGCGCCCGGGATTCTGCACTCGTCTGGCTCCGGCGCGCCGTCGCCGGAGGATTTCCCGTCGTCTGGATTCGCGATTCGCCGGTCCATCGCGACTGGCTGCGTGAACCTGGGTTCCGGGCGCTTCTCGCGAACGCGGCCCCGGCCGCAAGCCCGGGATCTCCCGGGAAAGGAGCTACGAGATGAAACAGCACCTGGTGACGGTGAGAGTCGAGGGTCGCGGGTTGAGCGTGTCGCCCGATCCGATCGTGATCACGTCCGAGGACGAGCTTCAATGGACGTGCTCGACGTCACATCGGTTCAATATCGAGTTCGACGGCGCCGGCCCGTTCGCGACGCGTACGCTCGCTCACGACGCCGCCGGTTCGCCCCAGAGACCGAAGATGACCGGAAGATTCAAGTACACGGTCGCGTTGGAGACCGACCCGTCGGTACGACTCGATCCCGAGGTCGTCGTCGGCGATCCCCCAAGCCAGCCCCGTCCGTAGGTTCCTGGGCGAACGGGACAGTCGCGATTCGCGTGGTCGGGCGTGCGCCCACGGCATCATGCGCCTGCTCGTCGCGCCCGCGTCTCGTGCACGCGCATGGAGCGATCGGGGCGACAGTTCGCGTGCTCGAGGAGCATGCCGCGGAGGCCTGACCGCCCACGCCACGTTGCGCGTGATGATCACGAACGCGCGGTGGTTCGGGATGTTCCTCGTGAGGTGGGCGGTGGGGCACTTCATGACGGGGCAACCTCGCACGGTGTGCGTCACACCACGGACCCGAGGGCGACGCTCCAGTAGGACGCTGCTCGCGAGCCCGGCTAGTGACTGAACTCGAACGAACCGGGGGTATACTGGCGAATCCCATGCGCGGAGGCGCGGGTGCGTCGCCGGAGGATTGAGCGGGGGACTCGTGAGCGATCCCGACCCAGCGAAAGCCGACGCTGGCGCGGCCGAGACGGCGGGCCGCGTGCTGTTGGGGCGTTTCCGTGTCGAGAAAGTGCTGGGACGCGGAGGCATGGGCGAGGTCCTGCTCGCGCACGACACGCTGCTCCAGAGGCCGGTCGCGTTGAAGCACCTGCGCACTGACGGTCCGCAGCGCGCCGACCGGCGCGGCGCCATGCTCAAGGAGGCGCGGCGTGCAAGCCAGGTGAACGATCATCGCATCGCCGCGATCCACGACGTGTTGGACCTGGGCGACGACGTGCTGCTGGTGATGGAGTACGTCGAAGGCGAGACCCTGCGCGAGCGATTGCGAGAACCGTTCCCGCTCGACACGTTCTGGGACCTGTCGCGGCAATGCGTCGAGGCGCTCGGCATCGCGCACGCGAAAGGCGTGATCCACCGCGACATCAAGCCCGAGAATCTCATGCTCACGCGCGAGCACAACGTGAAGATCCTCGACTTTGGCATCGCGCTCCGGAGCGAGCGGCAGCCGGGCACGGTCGGCGCGGACGGCACCACCGCCACCGTGGAGCGCCTGCGCTGGCCGGCGGGCACGCCGCAGTACATGGCGCCTGAAGCGCACTACGGCGGGCACATCGACGAGCGCACGGACATCTTCTCGCTGGGTGCGGTGTTCTACGAGATGCTCACCGCGCGCCATCCGTTTGCGGGCGGCGGCTACGACAGCGTGCTCGACCACATCATGAACAGCGTGCCGGAGCCGGCTGCGCACGTGAACCCGGAAGTGCCTCGCGCGCTGTCGGACGTCGTGGAACGCATGCTCGCCCGCGACCCCGCGGAGCGCTTCGCCTCGTGCGACGAGGTGGCCACGGCGCTCGCGAACGCCCGGATCGCGAGCCGCGCGGAGGTCGAGTCGCCAGCGGACGCGAGTCCGGGCGCCGGCACGCTCCCCGCCAGCGCGACCTCAGGTCCGGCGGCGCGGACGTGGCTGCGTCACTTGACTCACCCGCTCGCAGGGAT
>JAHFBW010000303.1 GCA_023249845.1 Candidatus Eiseniibacteriota bacterium | reverse complement strand
GGATGGTGCGGTCTGGGCGTGTTCGCAGCAGCAGCTCATGAATGGTCCCCGCTAGCCAGGAACCTGGAGGCCCGCATGCAGATCACCGCCGTGCCGCTGGCGTTCCCCGCCGACTGCAACGTGGTCGTGGGGCAGTCGCACTTCATCAAGACCGTCGAAGACGTCGCCGAGATCGTGCTCACCACGGTGCCCTCCGCGAAGTTCGGCCTGGCGTTCTGTGAGGCGTCCGGTCCCTGCCTCGTGCGCACCGAGGGGAACGAGCCGGAGCTCATGGAAGTGGCCACGCAGCAGGCGCAGGCGGTGGCCGCAGGTCACGTGTTCTTCCTCGTGCTGCGCGGTGCGTATCCCATCAACGTGCTGCCCGCGATCAAGCAGTGCCAGGAGGTGTGCCACGTGTTCTGTGCCACCGCGAACCCGCTCCAGGTGCTGGTGGCCGAGACCGATCAGGGTCGCGGTGTGGTCGGCGTGGTGGATGGCGAACCACCCCGGGGCGTCGAGGGCCCGGCCGAGCGCGAGGCGCGCCGCGAGCTCCTGCGCCGGATCGGCTACAAGCGATGAACCCAGCCCTTGCGGAAGGCGCAGGCGCATGAGCGGCGCGCTGCGCTTCGGCACGTCGGGCATTCCGCGCAGCAGCGCCAGGCCGGGCACGGTGCACGGCATCCGCCGCGCGCGCGAGCTGGGCTTGGATCATCTCGAGATGGCCTGGGTGAACGGCGTGCGCATGTCGGATGAGTCGGCGGACGCCATCGCTGCCGCGGCGCGCGAGCACGACCTCACGCTCACGGCGCACGCGCCCTACTACGTGAACTTGTGCGGCGTGCCCGAGATCGTCGAACGCAGCCGTGCGCGGCTGGAAGAGGCCGGCCGGCTGGGTGCGCGCTGCGGGGCGCAGTCGTTCTGCTTCCACGCCGGCTTCTACGGCGCGCTCGATGGCGCGGCGGCGAGCCGTCGCGTGAAGACCGAACTGCGCCGCGTCACCAGGGCGCTCCGGCGCAAGCGTCACTCGATCGACGTGCGCGCCGAACTCACTGGCAAGGCGAGTCAGGTGGGCTCGCTCGAGGAGGTGCTCGACTGGAGCGCCAGCGTCCCAGGCGTGGCTCCGTGCGTGGACTTCTCCCACCGCTACGCCCGTGATGTCGGACAGCACAACCGCTACGAGGACTTCGCCGCGACGCTGGCCGCGATTGAGTCGAGACTGGGGCGAGCCGCGCTGGACCGGCTGCACGTGCACATCTCCGGCATCCAGTTCGGTCCCAAGGGCGAGCGACGGCACGAGCCGCTTCGCGAGACCCGGTTCCGCTGGAAGGAGCTGCTGCGCGCACTCAAGGATTTGCGCGTCGGCGGCTGGGTCGTGAGCGAGAGCCCGTGCATGGAGGATGACGCGCTACTCCTACAAAAGACCTACCAGCGGATGAGGTGAGGGCGGAGGACCATGCTCGAGCAGCACGCATTCCACGACATCGGCCCGTTCGCGAACAACATCTACGTGGTCACCGACCCCGCCACGCGCGAGACGGCCGTGATCGACGTCGGCTTTGAGCCCGAGCGCGTCATCGAGCTCGTGCGCGCCAAAGGGCTCGACGTGCGCTGGCTGCTCGCGACGCACGCGCACTACGACCATGTCGCCGCCATGCTGCCTGTCCAGCAGGCCGTGGGCGGCCAGTTCGCGCTTCATCGCGCGGATCTTCTGCTGCTGCGCGCCGTCGCGTTCCAAGGTTCCATGTTCGGCTTGCCCGCTGTTCCCGTTCCCGAGGTCGAGCTCGAGCTGGCCGAGGGCCTGCGTGTTCCGCTCGGCGATCAATCGTTGGACGTGCTGTTCACACCAGGACACGCCCCGGGCCACGTCACGTTCCGGCACGGCCAGACGCTGTGGTCGGGCGACGTGCTGTTCGCGGGATCGGTGGGACGCACCGACCTGCCGGGCTCTTCCTGGTCGGAACTCGAGCGCAGCATCCGCGAGCGGCTGTTCCCGCTCGGCGACGAGCTGCGCGTGCTGCCGGGCCACGGCTCGGCCACCACGATCGGCGAGGAGCGCCTGCACAACCCGTTCGTGGGCGAGTCTGCGGGGCGTCCGTGACCGATCGTCACCTGGACTGGCCCGCGCGACTGCGCCTGGACCCGAGCGTGTTCGTGGCTCCCGGCGCCACGGTGGTGGGCGAAGTGTCGATCGGGGCGCGCTCGAGCGTGTGGTTCGGCGCTGTGCTGCGCGGCGACGGCGCGTCGATCACGGTGGGCGCGGACACGAACCTCCAGGACTTGACGCTCGTCCACGTGGACGCCGACGCGCCCAGCGTCGTCGGCGATCGGGTCACCGTTGGCCATCGCGCGATCATCCACGGCTGCACGATCGGCGACGACTGCCTGATCGGCATGGGCGCCATCGTGCTCTCTCGCTCTGAGGTCGGCGCGGGTTCGCTTGTGGGCGCGGGGTCGCTCGTCCGCGAGGGCCAGGTGATCCCGCCGGGTTCGCTCGTCCTTGGGTCTCCCGCACGTGTCATGGGCCCGGTGTCTGACACACACCGCGCCGCCATCGCGGAAGGTGCACGCCACTACACGGAGCTTTCTCGCAGCTATCTCGCGAAGGGGTTCGCGCGGCCATTCCCTCTGCTGCGAAGCACCACCGGCATCACTTCCGACGCGCCCGGGCCCATGACGTACACCGAGTGGGGCGGCTGCGTTTCGGCCCTGGCCGAGAGCCCCGCCTGGCTCGCCGACCGGCTCGCGCGAGCGCCTGAGCGCGCGAGGCGACGCCCCGAGCCCGCTGGCTGGAGCGCGCACGAGGTGCTGGCGCATCTGCGCGACGCCGATCGCGACGTCTACGTGCCGCGGCTGGAGCGCATGCTCGCGGAGGAGCGCCCGGACGTGCCCGACGTGGATCTGGTTGGCGCCGATCGCGTCCTCGGCTACGCCGCGGAATCCACCGAGGCCGTCCTGCTCGAATGGCGCGCGCTTCGCTCGCGGCTCGTTTCGCGGCTGGCCGCGCTCGGCCGCGATGACTGGAGTCGTGCGGCGACGCACTCGCGTCGCGGGACGTTTCCGCTCTCCGAGATGGTGCGCGGATGGGTGGAACACGACCTCTCGCACCGGCGGCAGGCGGCGCTGGCACTGGGGCTCGAGCCATGATCGTGCTGAAGGCGGGGGCACTCCCGCCGGCCGCGGATCGGCTGCTCTCCGCTGTCTCCGATGCGGGGCACACGCTGCTCCCCGGGCCGGAGGCGCTTGGCGCCGGGACGCCGACCGTCGCGGGCGATGAGCCCTTGACGCTCGTGGTCTCGGACGGTCCGGCGATCTTGAACCTGCTCGGCGTCGTGCGGTCGCTGGGACCACGACGATTCCGCGTGCTTCTCCTGTCTCGTCTCGGGGCGCACCCGGACGCGCGCGCCGACACGCTGCGGCGACTGTGGCGGCTCGAGGAGCATGTGCGCGGCGGCGGGGCACCCACGCTCACGCTGCGCCTGGCGCCACTCGTCGGGCCCGAGACGCCGTTCTGGCGAAAGCTCCGCTCGCGACCGGACCTGCCCGGCGGCGGTCGGAAGCTCGTGAATCCCGTGGCCGAGCGAGATGCCGTGGAGACGATCGTGCGCGCGCTTGACGGACGCGGACCATGGCGCGACTGGTACGAGGTGGCGGGGAGCGAGACGTTCTCGCTCGCCGAACTGCGCGACCTCGCGTCGCGTACGACCGGCGGCAGGAATGGGGAGTGGGAGCCGTCGCTCGAGGAGATCGCAGAGCATCGGCTGGCCGAACACGAACCCTGGGCCTCGGCGTTTCATCTCGAGCCCACGCTCCTTGCGGCGTGCGCGAGTGCGGTGGTCGCATGAGCGTTGCGCGCAAGCGGCCGCCAGCGCGCGCGCGCGCGCGCGCGGGCGAGCACGCCCACGCGCAGCGCCCGCCGCGGCCCGTGGGCGTGGCGATCATCACGGTGAGCGATACGCGGCGCGGCACCGACGACTCGAGTGGCACGCTCGCCGAGCGGCTCCTGACGCGGGCCGGTGCCGTCGTCGTCTCGCGCGCCTGGGTGCGCGACCAGGTGAGTGCCATTCGCGCGGCCACGCGCCATGGGCTGGCGCGCCGCGACGCGGACATCGTGTTGCTCACGGGCGGAACGGGCGTGGCACGCCGCGACGTGACGCCGGAGGCGCTAGAGCCTTTGCTCGACCGCGCGCTGCCTGGATTCGGCGAACGATTCCGCGAGCGATC
>JAHFBW010000050.1:9898-16952 GCA_023249845.1 Candidatus Eiseniibacteriota bacterium | reverse complement strand
GGGAGGAGCGAGGCCAGCGCGAACGCCGCGGCGACACCGCGCGCGCGCGGCGCCGTGCCGAGCACCGCCGCGAACCGCCACCCCATGAGCGCGGCCACGACGGAACCCGCGAACGCGAACACGTCCCAGTCGCGAAACACTCCCTGCTTGGGCGGGACCAGGACGAGCAGCGCGAGCGGCGGGATCACGAGCGCGGCCGCGAGCAGCGATTGCCGTGCCCCGAGCCGCGGGCGAAGGGCCAGGAGGAGCGGCAGCAAGGGCACGAGCGGCACCAGCAGGCCGAGCAGATTGGCCTGGTCGGCGAACCGCGCCGACTGGAAGCGTGCGAGCAGTGCGCCACCCGATGCGGGCAGGTGCTGAGCGCGGTCGTAGCCCGACAGCACGCGCCACAGGTCGGGTCCCGTGAGCGCCAGCGCGGCGAGCGGTGCTGAGAGCCCGAGCCACGTGCGCGCGTCCGCCCGACGTCCGCCGCGAAGCTGCAGCACGACGCCCACGAGCCACACCGGCACCAGGGCCAACGCCGAGCGATGCAAGAGGAGCGCGAGCGCCAACGCCACCCCCACCGTGCCGAAGCCGCCACCGTCTTCAGCGAGCCGCACCACGCCCGCGGCGAGGATCGTGGCGAGGGCGCACACCTCGACGCTCGCCTTCGCGTAGCCGTTGTCGAGCGCCAGCGCACCGGTGGAGGCCGCGATCATCGCCACCGCGAGTGCCACGAGCCCGCGCGCGCCGGCCGCGACGGCGAGCCGCCAGCCCGCGAGCGCGGTCAGGAACGCGAGCAGCGCGCCCTGGGCGCGCCCCACGTCCTCGGGCGTCCAGGGAGCGTTTGCCGTGACGGCGCGCGGAAGCGCGTGATGCAGGAGCAGGTCGCCACGCGTCGCCTGTGGCGCCACGGTCTCCGGATGCTCGAGCGTGGCGAACTCGCCGTGACGAAGACTCGCGTCGCCCGTGTAGAGCGCGCGATCGGGATGCGCGAGCGTGAACATCGCGAGCGCGGTCGCCATGACGAGCGCGCTCGCGAAGCGGACGCCCGGGGTGTCGGGCACGAGTCGCGCGAGCCGTCGTCCCCCCGCGGGCACCAGCGCGATCAGCACCACGGCGCCGCTCGCGATCCACTCGGCCGCGGGCACGTCCCGCCACAGATCGAAGCCCCAGAGCGGGCGGCCGGGGACGAAAACGGCCAGCACCCGAACTGCGAGCACCGCGAGCAATCCCAAGACGAGCGCGAGCGTCACGCGACTCGCGCGAGGGATCGAGGCCGCGGCGGCCTGCGGCTCGACTTTCGCGCGTGGCTCATGGGACCTGGTCGAGCCGGCGCGCGCCTCGGGAACACGCCGCCTGCCGTGTGCCGCGGTCATGGGCCCGGATTCGCCCGCAGCCAGGCGCGCGCGTCCTTGAGCGTGGCGCCGTCGGGCTCCAGGCGCTCCAGGTTCTCCACCGCCAGCACCATGCTCGCGCGATCCCCGAGCACGCTCGCGGCCGCGGCCACGCCGCGCCACGCCGCGTTCAGGTTCGGATTGAGCGACGCCGCGTGACGGTAGCGCTCCATCGCCCGCTCCGGGTGCCCGGCGAGCGTCTCGGCCATGCCGATCTGGACGAACATGCGTGGATTGGGGGCGACCTCCGCCGAGCGCTCGAACAGCTTGAGTGCCGCCTCGTACTGTCCGCGGCCCAGGCGCATGAACCCGAGCGTGCCCAACCCCTCGGCCACGTCGCTCGTTCGCCGGGCCGGAGGTCCGGCGAGGATGGACTCGGCGCGCGACCAGGCGCGCTCGGGCTCCGACTGCAACCGAGCCCACTGGAACGCGGGAATGACCGCGGCGAGCGCCACGGGCAACGCCAGCCCGCGAAGGGAAGGCCGCGCGTCCAGGACGCGCGCCAGACGCCATGCCGCGAGCGCCGCGACCGCGGAGCCGACGAACGCGAACACGTCCCAGTCGCGGGGCAGCTCGTGCTGCGGCTGGACGACGAACAGGAGCGCCAGCGGCGGCAGCATGAACGCCGCCCCGAGTACGGCCCCGCGCGCGGTGGGTCGAGGGGCCAACGCCAGGAGAAGCGGGACGATCGGCGCCAGCGGAACGAGGAAGACGAGCGTGTTGAGAGAGTCGCCGAGCCGCATCGGTGCGAACGCCGCAGCGAGCGTTGCCACGGCGCCGCCCGCTGCGTGATGGCTCTGGTCGAACGTGGTGATCACGTGCCAGAGTCGAGGTGCGACGAACGCGAGCGACGCGATCGGCGCCACGAGGCCGAGCAACGCGCGGGGCTCGCGCAGCCGCCCGGCGCGCGCGGCCACCACGGCGCCGGCGGCCCACACCGGCAGAAGCGTCAACGCCGAACGATGGAGCAGGAGCGCGATCGCAAGCGAGCCACCCACCGTGCCAAGGCCGCGACCATCGGCCGCGAGCCTCGCCACCCCCACGGCGAGCACGCTCGTGAGCGCGGCGATCTCCACGGACGCCTTGCCGTAGCCGTTGTCGAGCGCCAGCGCGCCGGTGCACGCGGCGATCATCGCCACCGCGAGGGCCACGAGGCCGCGGGCGCCGACCGCCGCGGCGAGCCGCCAGCCGGCGAGCGCCGTGATCAACGCGATCAGGCTCCCGAGCGCCCGGCCGGCCTGGTCCGTGGTCCATGCCGTGTGCTCCGAGACCCAGCGCGGGAACGCATGGTGCAGCACGAGGTCGCCTCGCATGGCCTGCTCGGCGAGGAGCTCCGGCTTCGTCACCTGGGCGAACGCGCCGTGGCGGAGGATCGCATCGCCCGTGTAGAGCGTGCGATCGGGCGAGTTCCACATGAAGAGCGCCAGCAGGGCGGCGCTCGCGATGGCCAGTGCCCAGGCGCCGGGGCCTCGCATCGAGCGCGGCCCCCCGGGCCACGCGCGGGTCGCGGTGCGCCACACGGCGGGCGCGCAGGCGACGAGCGTCAGCGCGAGTCCGGTGCCGAACACCCCGGGAGCGAGGTCGCGTCCCAGGTCCAGCCCCCACAGGCCTCGCCCGGGAAGTCTCGCCGCGAGGGCGCGGAGTACCAGAAGTGCGACGACGCCCGCGAGCAGGGCCATCGCCGCGGCGGGCAGGCCGCCGTCTGAGGCAGCGCTCGCGGTGGCGGGCTCTCGTGGCTCGACGGCTCGCGAAGCGCCAGGCCCGGCGGCCCTGGCCGGGCGCTTCGCCCTGGACATCAGCGGCGCGAGTTGCGCAACGCGAGCAGGCGGAGAAGCTGGAGCGCCGCCATGGCCGCGGCCGCGACGTAGGTGAGCGCGGCGGCGTCCAACACCTTCTTGGCGCCGGCCACCTCTTCCGGCAGCACCGCGCCGGTGCTCGTCAGCTGTGCCAGCGCGCGCTTCGACGCGTCGAACTCCACCGGCAGCGTGACCAGGTGGAACAGCACCGCGCCGGCGAAGAACACGATGCCCAGATCCATGAGCCAACCTGCGAATGGCAGGCGCTGTCCGATCAGGAGCCCGATCAGGAACAGCGGCATGGCCGCCGTGCTCGCGATACCCACGGCCGGTGCCATCCCCGAGCGGAACGCGAGCGGGAAGTAGCCCTCGTGGTGCTGGAGCACGTGACCCACTTCGTGCGCGGCCACCGCGATGGACGAGATGGATCCGCCCGCGAAGTTGGACTGCGACAGGCGCACTTTTCGCACGCGCGGGTCGTAATGATCGGACAGCTCGCCCGCGACCGGCTCCACCTCGACGTCGGTGACGCCGTTGCGCGCCATGATCTGGCGCGCCATGTCGCGGCCGGTGAGGCCGTTGGCGGCGCGCACGCGGGAGAAGCGATCGAACGTGCTCTTCACCCTCCATTGCGCCCACATCGCGAAGAACATGGCCGGGATGAGCAGCAGGAAGGTGCGGTCGAAACCGAAGAACATCATGGGGGCGGACTCCGTCTGGAGAGTTCTGCGGGCGGCCATGGGGGAGGCCGGTTCAACTCCATTCGACGCGGCAGCATGCCGCCAGTTGTCAGGCGGGTGCAAGACCGGTACGCCGAGGGCGCACGCGGACTTGCAAGCGTGGCGGCGGCGCTCCGGGCCGTCGGACGTGGCGGGATGGCCTATAGTCACCGTTTCCCGCCGTCCGCCAAGTCTCCACTGGAAGCCACCATGACCGTGTCCGTCGTGGATCTGCGCAGCGACACCGTCACGCGCCCCACCGCCGGCATGCGCCGCGCCATCGCCGAGGCCGTGGTCGGCGACGACGTGTTCGGCGACGACCCCACCGTGCAGGCGCTCGAATCGCGCGTCGCCGCGCTCGCGAAGAAGGAGGCGGCGCTGTTCGTGCCGAGCGGCACGATGGGCAATCAATTGGCTGTACACGTCCTCACGCGTCCGGCGGACGAGGTGCTGCTCGAGGCGGAATCGCACCTCTACTTCTACGAGCAGGGTGGCATCGCGGCGAACTCGGGCTGCCTCGCGCACCCGGTGCGCGGCGAACGCGGCGTGCTGCCGATGGAGCCGCTCGTGGCAGCGCTCCGCGGCGAGGACGATCACAACGCGCGCGTGACGCTCGTGTGCGCGGAGAACACGCACAACCGCGCCGGAGGCGCGATCGTGCCCCTCGAACGGCTCCAGGCGCTCGCGTCGATGGCGCGCGCGCGGAAGCTTGCGGTGCACTTGGACGGCGCCCGACTGTGGAACGCGAGCGTCGCCACCGGCGTGCCGATCGCGGACTGGGCGGCGTGCGCCGACACCGTGATGATGTGCTTTTCGAAGGGGTTGGGCGCGCCGGTGGGTTCCATCCTGGTCGGCCGAGCGGACTCGATCCGCGCCGCGCGGCGCGCGCGAAAACGCTGGGGCGGCGGCATGCGCCAGGTCGGCATCCTCGCCGCAGCCTGCCTCTACGCGCTCGATCACCACGTCGCGCGACTCGCCGAGGATCACGTTCGCGCGCGACGCCTCGCGGACGGACTCACCGGCCTGCCGGGCGTGCAGGTGGTGGCACCCGACACGAACATCCTGTTCCTGAACGTGGAGTCACCGCTCCCGGACGCCAACACCGTGGTTCATGCGATGGCCGAGCGCGGGGTGTGGGTGAGCGCCTACGGTCCTCGACGCGTGCGCGCCATCACGCACCTGGACGTGGACGACGCGGGGATCGACCGTGCGGTGGCGGCGTTCCGAGAGGTGCTCCTGGGCCCCGTCGCGGCTCGCCGGTAGCCGGCCACGACGTGACGCACTCCGATGGGAGAGTGCCCGGAACGTATGGATTCACAACGGTGGACGGGGTAGTACCCCCATGCTAACTTGCGTCCGCTTTTCAGGCATCGGCCTCCCACCTCCAATCGAGGTTCCGGCGTGACCCGTGAGCAGTCCTCCGGCCGCCCCGGGACCCTGTTTCTGGTGGCGACGCCAATCGGCAACCTCGAAGATGTCTCCGCGCGCGCGCTCCGCGTGCTGCGCGAGGCGGATCTCGTGGCCGCCGAGGACACACGGCACACGCGGCGCCTTCTCGCGCATTACGGGATCCCGGCGCGCGTCGTGAGCCTGCACGAGCACAACGAGCGGGCCCGCGCGGCGTCGCTCGTTGAGCGCGTCCAGGCGGGGGAGGTCGTGGCATTGGTGACGGACGCGGGTTCGCCCGGGATCGCCGATCCGGGGTATCCCGTGGTGCGCGCCGCAGTGGCCGAAGGGGTGCGGGTGGAGAGCATCCCGGGGCCGTCCGCGGTGATCGCGGCGCTCCAGGTGAGCGGGCTTCCCACCGACGCGTTCCTGTTCGCGGGTTTCCTGCCGCCCAAGAAGGCGGCCCGCCGCCGGCGCTTGGAGGAGCTCGCGGAGCGGCGCGAGACGGTGGTGGTGTTCGAGTCGCCGCACCGCATCGAGGCCTGTCTCATGGACCTCGAGACGGTGTGGATCGAGCGTCCGATCGCGCTCGTTCGCGAACTGACGAAAGTGCATGAACAAGTGTTGCGGGGCACGGCGCGCGAGGTGCGCGCGGCGCTGCGTGCGGAATGGAGACGAGGCGAGATGGTGCTGGTGCTGGGCGGCAGGACGAGGTCCGAGCGCGGTCGCGAGCGAGCGAGCGCGTCGGGGGACGAGGAATGAGCCGGCCCGAGGCCCTCGCGGGAAGCCCGGAGGGCGGCGCGAGCGGATACAAGGAGGCGCTCAAGCGGTTCGCGCACGGCGCGCTCGATCCGCTCGTGCGCGCGCTGCTGGCGCTGGGTTTGCAGGCCGACCACCTGACCGCGCTCGGCTTCCTCCTGAGCGTCGCGGCCGCGTTCCAGTTCGCGACCGGGCACTTCCGGGTCGCTGCCTCGCTCGCGACGGCGTCGGGCGTGTGCGACATCCTGGATGGCCAGCTCGCGCGGCGCTCCGGCAAGGTCACGCGCTTCGGCGCGTTCCTGGACTCCACGCTCGACCGCCTCGCCGACGCGACTCTGTTCGTCGGCATCTCCTGGTACTACACGGCCCAGCTCGTGGACATGGCCGTGAATCCCAACCGCGTGCTGGCGAACCTCCAGCACGGGCTCGAGCCGGTCACATTCGCGGTCATCGCCAGCATCTCGATGCTCGCGCTCGTCGGCTCGTTCATGGTGTCGTACACGCGCGCGCGTGCCGAAGGGCTCGGGCTCGAGTGCAAGGTCGGCTGGTTCGAGCGACCGGAACGCCTGGTGTTGCTCATACTCGCGGGGTACGCGGGGCTCGGACCGGTCATGCCGGCCGCGCTGCTGGTGCTCGTCGTGTTCTCATTCGCCACCGCGATCCAGCGGATGGCTCATGTCTGGAATCGCACCCGGGCGTCGGGTGGCGGTTCCTCGGAGGTTTGAAGTCCATGGGCTCCAAGGTACGTGTCGCGATCATCGGCGTGGGGAACTGCGCCTCGTCGTTCGTGCAGGGTCTCCACTACTACCGGAACGCCAAGGCGACGGATCGCGTCCCGGGTCTCATGCACGTGAACCTCGGCGGCTACCACGTCCGCGACGTCGAGATCTCGGCGGCGATCGACGTGGACGCGAACAAGGTCGGCAAGGACGTGTCCGAGGCGATCGTGACCTGGCCGAACAACACGGTGGTGTTCGCGAAGGTCCCGAAGCTGGGCATCACGGTTCAGCGCGGCATG
>JAHFBW010000050.1:0-9888 GCA_023249845.1 Candidatus Eiseniibacteriota bacterium | reverse complement strand
GATCATCAAGAAGGCGCCGGGCTCCACCGTGGACATCGTGAAGCTCCTCAAGGACACGAGGACCGACGTGGTCGTGAACTACCTGCCCGTGGGTTCCGAAGAGGCCACGAAGTGGTACGTCGAGCAGGTGCTCGAGGCGGGTTGCGCGTTCGTGAACTGCATCCCGGTGTTCATCGCGCGCGAGAAGTACTGGCAGCAGCGCTTCGAGAAGAAGGGCCTGCCCGTGATCGGCGACGACATCAAGTCGCAGGTCGGCGCCACGATCACGCACCGCGTACTCGCGAACCTGTTCGTGGACCGCGGCGTGCGCATCGACCGCACCTACCAGCTGAACTTCGGCGGAAACACCGACTTCATGAACATGCTCGAGCGTGAACGCCTCGAGTCCAAGAAGATCAGCAAGACCTCGGCCGTGACGAGCAACATCCCTTACGACCTGCCGGCCGAGGACGTGCACGTCGGTCCCTCGGACTACGTGCCGTGGTTGAAGGACCGCAAGTGGTGCCACATTCGCATGGAGGGCACCACGTTCGGCGACGTGCCGTTGAACCTCGAGATGAAGCTCGAGGTGTGGGATTCGCCGAACTCGGCGGGCATCGTCATCGACGCCGTGCGATGCGCGAAGCTGGCGCTCGACCATGGCCTGAAGGGCGCCCTGATCGCGCCTTCGTCCTACTTCAAGAAGTCGCCGCCCGTGCAGATCCCGGACGACACGGCGCGGGAACTGGTCGAGGAGTACATCCGCGCGCCGAAGGCGGTGGAGCAGCGCATGCGCATCGCGCCGCCCACGCTCAAGCGGGAAGCTCCGCCGGCCGGCAAGAGCGTGCGCGCGAACTCGTCCAAGCCCATGCCCGCCCCCCGCGTGACGATCTCGAAGAACGGCCACGCGAACGGCCACGCGCCCGAGCCCAAGCGCCGTTCGCGGAAGCCGCGCCGTTCGTCGGCTCGCTCGCGCTGAACATCGTCATGCCCGGGCTTTTCGTCACCTTCGAAGGCGGCGAGGGCTCGGGCAAGAGCACGCAGCTCGCGCGTCTGGCGGAGCGGCTGCGCGCGGGTGGCGTGGACCCGCTGGTGACGCGTGAACCGGGCGGCACGCCGCTCGCCGAGGGCATCCGCGCGCTGCTCCTGGACTCGGGCCACGCGCCGGGCGCCATGGCGGAGGCGCTGCTCATGGTGGCGGCGCGCGCCGATCTCGTGGCGACTCGCCTGCGCCCGGCGCTTGCCGCGGGGCGCGTCGTGCTGTGCGACCGCTACGGCGACTCGACGCTCGCCTACCAGGGCGGCGGCCGTGGCTTGGACGCCGCGCGGCTCGCGGACTGGAATCGTACCGCGACGGGAGGACTCGACCCCGACCTCACGCTGCTCTTCGACCTGCCCGCTCGCGTGGGCCTCGCGAGACGCGCCATCGCCGCGGGCACACCGAACCGGCTCGACCTCGAGTCCGAGGGATTCCATACGCGCGTGCGCGAGCGATACCTCGAGCTCGCCCGGACCGAGCCGGCGCGCTTCGTCGTCCTGGACGCGACGCGCGAACCGGAGGAGCTGGCGGCAAGCGTATGGAGCGCCGTCTCAGAACGTCTCCCGGCCACGACACGCAAATCCTGACCCAGCCCTGACCTTTCCGCACTCGCCGCTCCGATGTTCTGCCCAGCGGTAGAGCCCCGCCGTTCGGGGCTCGACAGGGGAAGATTTGGCGTGAGGACCGGCCCGGTTCCGCCTCGTGCGCTGAGCTTGTTCGCCCGACCTGCGTGATATAGTCGTATTCGCTGGAATTCCCCGCCGATCGCGCGGGTGCTTCGCCGCGCTCGCTTGCGCAGGGCGGGCGCCTTGGACCCCTCCGGAGACCTCGAGCATGCGTCGTCGTGTCGCGTTGGGCGCCGTCCTGGGCGCGTTGTTCGCGCTCGGCTGGTGGGCGGGTGGGACGCACGCGGCGCGCGGGATCTATTCCGGCCTCGACCTGTTCATCGAGGTGCTCCAGACGGTTCAAGCGAACTACGTGGACCCCGTGGACCCCGCAAAGCTCGTCACCGGCGCCATGCGCGGCGTCGCGCGGGGGCTCGATCCGTGGTCGCGCTACCTGGACGCCGAGGAGTTCCGCGCCACGCGCGGCTTCATCCAGGGCACGTTCGACGGCATCGGCGCGTCGTTCGACCAGCGAAGTGGCTGGCCGGTGCTGATCGCGCCCATCGAGGGATCGCCGGCGTGGGACGCCGGCCTCAAGCCCGGCGACATCGTCACCAAGGTGGACGGTCACTCCGCGTTCGGGCTCACGCCGGACGAGATGAGTGCACGCCTACGCGGCGCGGCAGGCACACTCGTCACGGTCACGGTGGCGCGCGGCGACAGCGAGCGCGACATCACGATGCAGCGCCGGCGCATCACCGTGAAGAACGTGCCCTACGCGTTCATGGCCGAGCCCGGCGTGGGCTACGTGCGGCTCGCGCACTTCTCGGCGCGTGCCTCGGCCGAGGTCGCGGCGGCGTGTGATTCACTGCGCCGCCTGGGCGCCCACGCGCTGCTGCTCGACCTGCGCGGCAATCCCGGCGGCACGCTCGATGAGGCGGTGGCGGTGGCGAGCCAGTTCCTGCCGCAGGGCGCGCGCGTCGCGAACACCGAGGGACGCGCGCCGGGCAGCAAACAGCGCTACGACGCGACGCGGCCGAAGCCCGAGCTCGGCTGGCCGCTCGCGGTGCTCGTGGACGGCGGCAGCGCCTCGGCGTCCGAGATCGTCGCGGGGGCGCTCCAGGACCACGACCGCGCCGTGCTCGTGGGCGACACCACGTTCGGCAAGGGCGTCTCGCAGCAGATCTTCCCGCTCCGCACCGGCATGGGAGCGCTTCAGCTCACGGTGTCTCGCTACCGCACGCCGAGCGGACGCTCGATCCACCGGGAGCGGCTCACGCTCGCGGACCAAGAGGACGACGCGGAGGAAGGCTCCGTCGCCCGCCCGCATCCCGACAGCGCGCGGTCGTATCGAACGTCTCTGGGCCGCGCCGTGCAGGGCGAGGGCGGGCTGGCACCCGACGTGCGGGTCGCGAGCGACTCGGCGGCAACTAGGCTTCGCTTTGGTCCAGGTCAGCCCGGTGGACTCGCGGCGGCGGCGCAGACGGCACTGGCGCTCGACCCGGTCTACCGCCGCGCGCTCGAAGTGGTGCGGCGCGCACGCGACGCCCGCGGTGTGTTCGCCGCGGCGGGCGTGAAGCTCCCCGGCCCGGGAGCCGCGCAGCGTTGATGCCGCTCGCGTACCTGTGCGACTTCGACGGCACCGTGTCGCCGCACGACATCGGAGCGGCGATTGCGGAACGATTCTCGCGAGATGGCGAGGCGGCGCGCGTGCCGGAGCTCGCGGCATGGCGCGCCGGCCGGCTCGGCCACCGCGCACTCACCGAGGCGCAGTGCGCGGTGATGCGTGCGACCGAGTCGGAGGCGCTCGAGTTCACACGCGGCTTCACGCTCGACCCCGCGTTCGCGCCGTTCGCCCGCGCGGCGCTGGCCGGAGGCGACTCGGTGATGGTGGTGAGCGAGGGCTTCGACTTCTACGTACGCGACCAGCTCGCCCGCGCCGGGCTCGCGGAGCTGCCCTGGGCAGCGAACGCGCTCATTTTTGGGGCCGACGGCGCGGTGGAACCTCGATTCCCATTCGCCGATCCCGCATGTGACGCGTGCGGCAACTGCAAGGCGGCCCACGTGCGACGCTCGAGGGCCCGTGGCTTCCACACCGTGCTCGTGGGCGACGGTGACAGCGACCGCCACGGCGCACTCGAGGCCGATACCGTGCTCGCGCGCGGCTCGCTCCTCGAGTGGTGCCGCGCCGAGGGCGTCGTACACACGGCGGTACGAAACTTCGCGGATGTCTCGGCCTGGGCGCGCGAGGCCGCCCTGCTTCGGCGAGACGATCAGCGAAACGACGGACGGCCTGGCCGTCCGCTGCGCGCAGCGGGATGGGGCCGGACATGAGCGCCCCCCAGCTGCTCGCTCCGCCGCCGAGTGATCGTTCGGCGCCCGAGGCAGGCCCGCCACCCGTGGCCCGGCCCGCGGCCCGCGGCTTCTCGATCGGCCCCGTTCGCATGGACTCGCCATTCGTGCTGGCGCCACTCGCCGGCGTTTCGGATTCGCCATTCCGCCGGCTCGCGCGCGAGCAGGGCGCCTCGGCCGTCTATACCGAGATGGTGTCCTCCGACGGGCTCGTGCGCGGAAGCCAGGCCACGCTCGAATACTGCGCGTTCGATCCGGTCGAGCGCCCGATCGGGATCCAGGTGTTCGGGTCCGATCCCCAGATCATGGCCGACGCTGCGCGCGTGCTCTCCGACCTGCCGCCCGAGCGCCGGCCCGACATGATCGACATCAACATGGGCTGCCCGGTGCGCAAGGTGGTGAATCGCTGCGCCGGCGCGGCGCTGTTACAGGACGTGCCGCGCATCGCGGCCATCGTCGAGACCATGGCGCGCGCCACGTCGCTGCCGGTGACGGCAAAGGTCCGGCTGGGCTGGGATGGCCAGACGCAGAACGTCGTCGAAGTGTGCCGCACGCTCGAGCGTGCGGGCGCCCAGGCGGTCGCCATTCACGCGCGCACGCGTTCGGAGAAGTTCGGCGGCAGCGCGCACTGGGAGATGATCGCCGAAGCCAAGCGTGCCGTTGGCATCCCGATCATCGGAAACGGCGACGTGCGCGACGCGGACGACGCCGTTCGCATGCTCGCGATGACCGGGTGCGACGGCGTCATGCTCGGCCGTGCGGCGTTCGGCGATCCATGGGTGTTCCGTCGGATTCGCGCGCTCATCGAGTGCGGCAAGCCGCTGCCGCCGCCCACGGCCTCTGAGCGCCTCGAGGCCGGTGTGCGGCACCTCGCGATGCTCGTGGAATCGGTGGGCTCAGAACACGCCGCACGCGAGATGCGGAAGCACGTCGCCTGGTACATCAAGGGACTTCCGAACAGCGCGCGCGTGCGCGAGCAGGTGAACCACGCCCGCACCGCCGTCGAGCTCACGGAGCTGTTGCGCGTCTATCTCCACGACCTGGAATTGCGCGGACTCGAGTCGTTCACGCCCGACGCGACCGCGCTGCCCACCGAGACGCCGCGTGCGTCCGGCTGAACTGGCGGCCCTGCTGCGCGACGTCCGACACGGGCGGGTGACGCCAGCCCGTGCCGCGGTGCGCATCCGTGAAGCGCCACTCGAGCAGCTGGAGTTCGCAGCACTCGACCACCAGCGCGCGCTGCGCGCCGGTTTCCCCGAAGTGGTGTTCGGGCAGGGGAAGACCGCCCCGCAGCTGGTGGCGATCGCGCGCCGGCTGCATGCCCGACACGGCGTCGTGCTCGCAACGCGCGTTGACGAGGCCGGCCAGCGAGCGCTCGCCGCCGCGTTTCCCGGGGCTCAAGTGCACGAACGCGCCCGCTGCGTCGTGCTTAGGCGCCGCGCGACCGCCCATCGCGGGCGGGTCCGATTGCGGGGCCGAGTCCTCGTGCTGTGCGCGGGCACGGCGGACCTGCCCGTCGCGGAGGAGGCACTGGTCACCGCGCGCACCATGGGGAGCCGTGCGGAACTGGTCGCCGACGTCGGCGTGGCGGGGCTGCACCGGCTGCTCGCCCACTCGCGCCGGCTGCGCCAAGCGCGCGTGCTGATCGTGGTCGCGGGGCTCGAGGGCGCACTCCCGAGCGTCGTGGGCGGGCTCACCGACCGGCCGCTCATCGCGGTTCCCACGAGCGTGGGCTACGGTTCGCACCTGCGCGGGCTCGCGCCGCTCCTCGCCATGCTCAACTCGTGCGCCGCGGGCGTCACGGTGGTGAACGTGGACAACGGCTTCGGGGCGGGCTACGCCGCGCACCTCATCAATGTGGGAGCGGGGACTCGCCGATGAAGCACGCGCATTTCGACTGCGTTTCCGGGATCGCTGGCGACATGACGCTGGCCGCGCTCGTCTCGGCCGGCTGGCCGGCCGAGGAGTTGCGCGCGCTGCCCGGGCGGCTGCGGCTTGCGGGCGTGGCGATCGAGGTGACGTCGGTTCAGCGCGGCCCCTTCGCCGCCATGCACGTGAATGTGCACAGCGAGGAGAATCAGCCGCATCGCCACCTGCATCACCTCGAGGCGATCCTGGACCAAGCCGATCTCCCCGGGCGCGTGCGTGACCGGGCGAAAGCGGTGTTCCTGAAGCTCGCCCAGGCCGAGGCGGAAGTGCATGGCAGCACGGTGAACAAGGTCCACTTCCACGAGGTCGGTGCGGTGGACGCGATCGTGGACATCGCGGGCTCGCTGCTGGGGCTCGAGGCGCTCGGCGTCGGCACGGTGAGCGCGTCGCCGCTGCCGCTCGGACGGGGCTTCGTGGACTCGCAGCACGGCCGTATCCCCGTCCCCGCCCCGGCCACGGCGCTGCTGCTCCGCGGTGCCCCCGTCTACGGCGGCCCGGTCGAGGGCGAACTCGTCACCCCCACCGGCGCGGCGCTGCTTGTGACACTGGCCGAGTCCTGGGGCGACCCGCCGGCTTTCCGGCTCTTGGGCGTCGGCACCGGAGCCGGCACGCGTGAGTTCCCTGGCCACCCCAACATCGTCCGGCTGCTGATCGGTGACCGGGCCGCCGTGGGGCCCGCCGAACGGACCGTCGCCGTGCTCGAGACCGCGGTGGACGACGAGAACCCGCAGCTTCTCGCGGCGACGCTCGCACGGCTGCTCTCCCAGGGAGCGCTCGACGCCATGGTAGCCCCCGTCACCATGAAGAAGGGGCGGAGCGGTTCGTGGCTCGTCGTCGTCTGTGAGCCCGCCGACGCGCGACGATTTGCGGAGGTGATACTCCGGGACACGTCCTCGCTCGGGGTCAGGATCCGGGACGAGCGCCGCGTCGAGCTGCCACGGCGTATCTTGAGTGTCGACACCGAGTTCGGGCCCGTGCAGGTGAAAGTGGCGACACTGCCCGATGGCGCCGAGCGCGCCATGCCGGAGTTCGAGTCGGTCCTGGAAGCGGCCGAGCGCTCGGGCGTGAGTCCTCGAACCGTCTCCGCAGCCGCGGTGCAGTCGTTCCTCGAACGGAGTCGCGCCTCGCGCGAGGCATGATGCGCTCATCGGTGACGCGCGGCAGATTGTTGCGAATCCGAGGCTTGTGAGTCGCCAGGAGGCTTGTCAGTCCCCAAAAAACGGATTGACAGATTCCTGAACCCCGCCTAGCCTTTGTCTCGTGCTGGGGTCCGGGGATCGTTCCCTCCGCCCCTCATCGCACCTCAGAGTTCCGCGGTGCCTCGTTTGGCGTGTCGGCTGGCAGCGGTCGCTCGCACGAGGTACTCACGACGAGATATCGCACTATGGGTTCGCCCGGCTTCGAACTGCCTAAGGAGCCGGCCGGACGGCGGAAAGGGGGGATAGGGACTCGGTCGTGCAGCCAAAGCCGTCGGAATGCTCTCTAACATCGAGCGTCCGCCGGCGATTTGTTTTGGCGACACCTCGCTCGCAATCCGTACTCGGAAGACTTCGCATTGCCCATGCATTGCGACGATGGAGGTAGTCACATGAAGAAGCCGTTCGTCGCGCTCCTGCTCCTGATCGGGGCAGCCGCGATGGTGGCCGGTAGCGCGTTCGCTCAGACCGACGACGTCGGTATGAAGCTGGTGAACGCGAAGATGGCGAAGCAGCTCATGAGCTCGCGCGCCTCCCGCCTGGGAGTCTCCGCGGGCCCGGACGCCGACACGGTGTACGTCGGCAAGTCCTACACCAATCACACCGCGGCCGATAATTACTGGAACATCTACGTCGGCGATTACCTGCCCCAGAACACCGGGAGCGGGCCAAGTACGAACGCGTTCTGGGATTGGGACAACTCGGTTGGCATCCAGGCGGCGGATTCGCTGCACGGGTGGTGGCCGATGCACCGCCAGTTCAATTCCACGGGCGGTCTGACGCTCACCGATGACCAGCGCCCCTGGTGGGCCCTGGATCACGGCAATCTCGCGAACTACGTGATCAGCCAGAATACGTCGGCCAAGCGCACGTTCGGCGTGGTCGGTGTCTGGCACTCGGATCCGGGCACCAGTGTTGGAACCGGTGTCATGTGGTCGCCGCTCGGCGGCTCGAAGTCGGCCTGGTGCGGTCTGCGCCAGCACGGCGACAACAACGTGAAGGATCTGATCACGAACAATCCGTTCAACCAGAACGTGGTGAACGGCCTGCATGACGCGATCGGCACCGCGCCGGTCCCGCCCCCCAGCGGTCCACTCGTGGGTGGGTCGCCGAACAACTTCCCCGGCTATGCGGACCAGTGGGACCAGATCCTGTATCGCGATATCGCGCTGACGCCGTCGCAGTCGCTGACGGTGTCGTTCAAGTATCGCACCCGCATGTCCACCGCCATCGGCGTCACGGCTGCCACGCGCACCGGCTGGTTCCATGGCGATCCGCTCGCCGTGGTCGCTGGCAACTTCATCTCGAGCTCGGCGGCGGGCGGCAATGCCCCGCAGGACTCGTTCATGGTGTATGTGGGCGCGCCGGTCAACGACGCGGCTTGCGTGTACTCGGACGGTGTGACCCGTGCGGTGTACGACAAGCAGCGCCGCTGGTTCTCGGAAGTGCTGAAGGTCTTCGGAGCGGGCAACAACTACTTCGAGATCTTCCAGACGACCGGCGACAACCCGGCGGATACGCTGTCGGCGACGCCGGCCTCGGGCGACATCGTGATCCCGGCGGCCCAGATCAGCACGATCCTGGGTGGTGTGTCGGGCAACGTGCGCCTGGCGTTCCGCTCCAAGACGAACCGCGGCTTCGCGGATTCGGACACGCGTAACTTGGGCTACACCTCCTCGGGTCGCGGCGCCGTGCAGGTCGACGACGTCACGATCACGAAGGGTGCGGGCGCGCCCGCCAACATCGGTGACTTCGAACTCGCCGAGCAGGGTGGCGTGAACGCGATCGACAACCGCTTCCCGTTGCCTGGGGGCCTTGCGGTGACCGACGTGTGGCGCTCGACCGGCAAGCCGCCGGGCGAGTACTTCCACACCGAGGCGCTGTCGAACCTCACCTACAACGATCTCTGCGGTCCGTCCAACTCGCCGGCTCGTGTGTGCAACATCGGCGGCATCGTGACGGCGGTCGGCAACCACGACGACGGCGAGAACGCCGGCGATTCGCGGTTCACCGCGTTCCGCGAGATTTCGCACACGCTCATCTCACCCACCATCAACATGCTCCCGGGTGGCGGTGGCGTGGCGAACTCGATGGGTATCTCCAGCACGATCAGGAACGCGAGCGACGACTACATCCTGATGTACGACATGTACGCAGGCATGTTCAATCTGTCGTTCTCGGGCGAGTCGTGGGTGTTCGGATCCCAGTCCTACCCGTCGCGGCAGCAGAACGGCGGCGAGTGCTGGGGCCAACCGGCCTTCCCCGGCTTCATCGTGTTCAACCCCGAGCCGCAGTGCTTCACGGACTTCGAAGGCTTCTTCGACAACGGCACGCCGTTCATCACGACGCGCGCCGGTGGCCTTCCCGATTCACTGCGTCTGTTCATGGGCCACCAGCAGCAGTGCTTCCGCTTCGCCATCTCCCTCGGCTGCAACTCGAACGAGGGTGGTTACTTCGACAACATCACGATGGCGTTCGTGGACGTGCCCGGCGTGCCTGGCCAGGCAAGTGCGGGCTCCACGGTGTCGCTTGGCGTCGTGTCCTCGGACATCTGGCAGCTCGTGAACGACACGTTCCCGGCGAACGAGACGGCCGGTCTTCCCGGTTCCGCCGCGTTCGATACGACCGCTGGCAAGATCCGCACGGGTCTCAACAACGCGCAGGCCACCGGCAATACTCTCCGCTTCGACATCCCCGGCGACACGACGTCTGTGACCGCCGCGAATGCCACGACGGGTACGGCCGATGATCCGGCGCTCAGGACCGTGCGGTTGGACCTCGTGTTCCG